>NZ_VUNO01000018.1:0-3163 GCF_009695665.1 Staphylococcus sp. McC-251-APC-3A2 | reverse complement strand
TTGTACATTGAAAACTAGATAAGTAAGTAAAATTTATGATTTTACCAAGCAAAACCGAGTGAATAAGAGTTTTAAATAAGCTTGAATTCAAAAAGAAATAATCGCTAGTGTTCGAAAGAACACTCACAGATTAATAACATTTTGGGTTTTCAACCGACGGTTGTCGAGTTGAAAGCAAATAGATTAAGTTATTAAGGGCGCACGGTGGATGCCTTGGCACTAGAAGCCGATGAAGGACGTTACTAACGACGATATGCTTTGGGGAGCTGTAAGTAAGCTGTGATCCAAAGATTTCCGAATGGGGAAACCCAATACGAGTTATGTCGTATTATCGATACGTAAATACATAGCGTATCGAAGGTAGACGCGGAGAACTGAAACATCTTAGTACCCGCAGGAAGAGAAAGAAAAATCGATTCCCTGAGTAGCGGCGAGCGAAACGGGAATAGCCCAAACCAACGAGCTTGCTTGTTGGGGTTGTAGGACACTCTATACGGAGTTACAAAGGAATAGATTAGACGAAGCATCTGGAAAGATGCATCAAAGAAGGTAATAATCCTGTAGTCGAAAATCTGTTCTCTCTTGAGTGGATCCTGAGTACGACGGAACACGAGAAATTCCGTCGGAATCCGGGAGGACCATCTCCCAAGGCTAAATACTCTCTAGTGACCGATAGTGAACCAGTACCGTGAGGGAAAGGTGAAAAGTACCCCGGAAGGGGAGTGAAAGAGAACTTGAAACCGTGTGCTTACAAGTAGTCAGAGCCCGTTAATGGGTGATGGCGTGCCTTTTGTAGAATGAACCGGCGAGTTACGATTTGATGCAAGGTTAAGCAGTGAATGTGGAGCCGTAGCGAAAGCGAGTCTGAATAGGGCGTTGAGTATTTGGTCGTAGACCCGAAACCAGGTGATCTACCCTTGACCAGGTTGAAGTTCAGGTAACACTGAATGGAGGACCGAACCGACTTACGTTGAAAAGTGAGCGGATGAGTTGAGGGTAGCGGAGAAATTCCAATCGAACCTGGAGATAGCTGGTTCTCTCCGAAATAGCTTTAGGGCTAGCCTCAAGTGATGATTATTGGAGGTAGAGCACTGTTTGGACGAGGGGCCCTTATCGGGTTACCGAATTCAGACAAACTCCGAATGCCAATCAATTTAACTTGGGAGTCAGAACGCGGGTGATAAGGTCCGTGTTCGAAAGGGAAACAGCCCAGACCACCAGCTAAGGTCCCAAAATATATGTTAAGTGGAAAAGGATGTGGCGTTGCCCAGACAACTAGTATGTTGGCTTAGAAGCAGCCATCATTTAAAGAGTGCGTAATAGCTCACTAGTCGAGTGACACTGCGCCGAAAATGTACCGGGGCTAAACATATTACCGAAGCTGTGGATTGTCCGTAGGACAATGGTAGGAGAGCGTTCTAAGGGCGTTGAAGCATGATCGTAAGGACATGTGGAGCGCTTAGAAGTGAGAATGCCGGTGTGAGTAGCGAAAGACGGGTGAGAATCCCGTCCACCGATTGACTAAGGTTTCCAGAGGAAGGCTCGTCCGCTCTGGGTTAGTCGGGTCCTAAGCTGAGGCCGATAGGCGTAGGCGATGGATAACAGGTTGATATTCCTGTACCACCATGAATCGTTTTAAGCGATGGGGGGACGCAGTAGGATAGGCGAAGCGTACGATTGGATTGTACGTCCAAGCAGTAAGACTGAGTGTTAGGCAAATCCGGCACTCTTAAGGTCAAGCTGTGATGGGGAGAGGAAATTGTTTCCTCGAGTCGTTGATTTCACACTGCCGAGAAAAGCCTCTAGCTAGATTTATGGTGCCCGTACCGCAAACCGACACAGGTAGTCAAGATGAGAATTCTAAGGTGAGCGAGCGAACTCTCGTTAAGGAACTCGGCAAAATGACCCCGTAACTTCGGGAGAAGGGGTGCTCTTTAGGGTTCACGCCCAGGAGAGCCGCAGTGAATAGGCCCAAGCGACTGTTTATCAAAAACACAGGTCTCTGCTAAACCGTAAGGTGATGTATAGGGGCTGACGCCTGCCCGGTGCTGGAAGGTTAAGAGGAGTGGTTAGCTTCTGCGAAGCTACGAATCGAAGCCCCAGTAAACGGCGGCCGTAACTATAACGGTCCTAAGGTAGCGAAATTCCTTGTCGGGTAAGTTCCGACCCGCACGAAAGGCGTAACGATTTGGGCACTGTCTCAACGAGAGACTCGGTGAAATCATAGTACCTGTGAAGATGCAGGTTACCCGCGACAGGACGGAAAGACCCCGTGGAGCTTTACTGTAGTCTGATATTGAAATTCGGTACAGCTTGTACAGGATAGGTAGGAGCCTTAGATACGTGAGCGCTAGCTTACGTGGAGGCGTTGGTGGGATACTACCCTCGCTGTATTGGATTTCTAACCCGCACCATTAATCATGGTGGGAGACAGTGTCAGATGGACAGTTTGACTGGGGCGGTCGCCTCCTAAAGAGTAACGGAGGCGCTCAAAGGTTTCCTCAGAATGGTTGGAAATCATTCATAGAGTGTAAAGGCACAAGGAAGCTTGACTGCGAGACTTACAAGTCGAGCAGGGTCGAAAGACGGACTTAGTGATCCGGTGGTTCCGCATGGAAGGGCCATCGCTCAACGGATAAAAGCTACCCCGGGGATAACAGGCTTATCTCCCCCAAGAGTTCACATCGACGGGGAGGTTTGGCACCTCGATGTCGGCTCATCGCATCCTGGGGCTGTAGTCGGTCCCAAGGGTTGGGCTGTTCGCCCATTAAAGCGGTACGCGAGCTGGGTTCAGAACGTCGTGAGACAGTTCGGTCCCTATCCGTCGTGGGCGTAGGAAATTTGAGAGGAGCTGTCCTTAGTACGAGAGGACCGGGATGGACATACCTCTGGTGTACCAGTTGTCGTGCCAACGGCATCGCTGGGTAGCTATGTATGGACGGGATAAGTGCTGAAAGCATCTAAGCATGAAGCCCCCCTCAAGATGAGATTTCCCAACTTCGGTTATAAGATCCCTCAAAGATGATGAGGTTAATAGGTTCGAGGTGGAAGCATAGCGATATGTGGAGCTGACGAATACTAATCGATCGAAGACTTAATCAAATTTAAAAGTTTTGTTGGTTGAACTAAATTTTACTTACTATCTAGTTTTGAATGTATAATA
>NZ_VUNO01000017.1:0-3537 GCF_009695665.1 Staphylococcus sp. McC-251-APC-3A2 | reverse complement strand
TCACCCGAAATATATATCTTGAAGAATAAACTTATATCGTTTAATATCTAGATATACAAAAATTAATAAAACATAACTCTTTATATTTTATTTAGGTAAGTCGTTCACGAAAACTTTGGTCGGTTTGGGGTGAGCGACTTCTTTTTATTTGTTTATTAATATAACACTATAAAATAACTTGGTCTAATAGGAATAAGTTATTTTTGTCTACTAAATTATTTAGTCCTCTATAACTTTTTAAATCAATGATCATAAAAATACAATCAAAATATACAAGTTTTAATAAAACAGGAAAAGATTAATACTTAATTCGTTTCAATTAAATATTCTCAGGGTATACATTATAAATAATACTTAAAAAAGGAGACTACATCATGGGATTTATTATTATGATAATTGTCGGAGGACTAATTGGTTGGCTCGCAGGAGCTATCCTTGGTAAAGATGTCCCATTCGGCATAATCGGAAATATAATTGCAGGTTTAATTGGTTCTGCAATTGGTAGTAAACTTTTAGGACAATGGGGTCCAATATTAGGTGGAGTTCCAATTTTACCAGCTCTAATTGGATCAATTATTTTAATATTAATTGTTTCATTTATTACAAAAGCTATAAATAAATAATCAAGTAACCAGCTATGTATAGTTGGTTACTTTTTTGCTTTATTCCAATTCCTCTATTTGTCGACGATTCTGCGCTCCTTAATAATCCTAAAGCTGTCCATCGGTCGATTTAATAGCTAACGCTATTGACCGCTGGCGCTTTAAGTCTAATTAAGGGCTCTCATCGACAAATAGATTTTCTCGGCATAAATGCGTGTTCTTTTGTTATAATCAGTATGGAACTCCTTCCATACAGGTATTAATAAAGCATAAGCTATGTTGAATTATATCAACTTCCCAATAGTTTATGCTTTTTATAACGTAAAACCATCGTCTCTATCGTTTTCAAAAATTATTTCTGGCTCTTGTACTTTATGTTTTTGCTTAAAGAATACATCATCATTATTATCTACTGTCATAACTTCTCTCATTTTCGAACTCTCTAATCGATTATCAATATGATCTATCAATTTATGATAAACATCTTCTTTCACAATATTTTTAATTATTTTAAATACATTCTGAAATAATTTGAATGAATCACTCAATTCTTTATCTTTCTTCTGATTTTCATCTAACAATTGGTTATAACGCTGTGCTAAATTATTAAACTCATCAACTAAATCTTCATTTTCTACTTTATATTCGGTCAATTCATTATCTAAATCTCTATATTTTTGTTCAGCATCTTTCAATGCTTGACCACTTTTAACAAATTGATAATCTTCTGAAATAGATTGTGCAGCCTTTATCTGAGTTTTAAAACTTTCAAAGTCATCTTGGCTTATCACTACATTTCCTGTTTCATGCACTTCTTTATTAAACAAACCACCTACTTTTTCCATTTCAAAATCATAAGGAACATTTAAAGGCTTTTTAAGTGTTTTTAATGCATTTTGGTACTCTAGGTTCAATTTATCGTTTTCTTGCTTTATATAGTCTAATTTTTGGCTCTCATGCTTATATTCTTCTTTATGATATTCTGTTTTTTGTTTATACTGGCTTAATTGTTCATATTTATCTTTTGTTAACGTCTTAGGCAGTCCACGTTCCAAATCATACCCAGACTTATTAAGGTATTCATTAAACCTATCTTGAAATCCTGTTAAAGCCTTTTTATTACCAACAACTTCTTTAGCACTTAAACGTCCATCAGTAGTTATTGGAACCACTCCATAATGCATATGTGGCGTTTTCTCATCCAAGTGAACTGTTGCGTATAATAAATTATCTTTTCCATATTCCTGTTCTAAAAATATTTTCGCATGCTCAAAAAACTGTTTTGTATCTTCTGGTGATTGATTGTTAAAAAATTCACTATCTGATGTAATCAAACCATCTATGTGTTTAACTGCGTCTGTTCTAATTTTTCTTTTACTTGTATAATTTTCTTCGATTTTTTTATCGATTGCCGAATTGTAGTCAATTGGATTGTCATTAACTAAATCATAATTTAAATGTGATTGTTCTAAATTTATATCAATATTTTCGTAGTTATTATTTTCTCTTTGAATATGTTTTTGTAACCCAGTTGTATTTGTATTTGATTTCACTTTAGCAACCCGAATAATTGAATAAGACATAAACAAAATCACTCCTCAGCACATCTAGTGTGTTATCTTTTTAAATAAAAGTATAATACACTAGACTTATTTTCAATAAGTCGTTAAACCGTATGCTCTGCGAGGCTCAAACATGTTTTTGTGCAGGCACAAAAAATGGACTGAATAAATCAGTCCATAAGTTCAAAACCAAATTCAAAATCAAAACACCAGCAACCAAAAATGGTGGTTGCTAATGTTCATAAATTTTATGATCACTCACGTGTATAAAATTTAATTCACTTCCAAAATCTAAATTCACGTTGCCAAAAATCAATCTGCTTTTGCAATTGTTTTTCGTTCTCTTTTAAAGTCAATTTCATTAAGTCCGTTAAATCAATTGTAGAAATTTCAGTCATTAATTTTTTCATTCTATATTTCTTCTTACGTTCTAATTTTCCCCATTCACTCTCATCAAATAGCAAAGCCATAATTGTATGTCTGTCTGGAGCTTTTTCTATTGTCGAATAGTCTGGTTTTAAAATATGTAAATCATTAAAACAATCATTCCAGTAATCAACCATATCTCTTTTTAACTCAATTTCTACACGCCATAAATGTTCTGAAATAATTTCAATATCTGCATTATCCTTACGTTCTTGTTTTTTATTATAAATTCTAATAAATCTATCACTGTCACGAACACCAAAATATTTCGTTTCTGGTTTACCGTTACGACCATAAAAAATAGTTTTTTTAACTGATTTATCAGTCATTGCATAATAGTCACTCAAATCATCTTCAAAATCAAAAGCTAAATCCAATCTTGTGAAACCGTCATCTTCCATGTAGTCGATAATATTTTGTTTCAACCAAAGCATTTCTTCATGTGTAAGTTTATTCGGATTAAATTCAACACGCATATTACGTCTATCCCACGTATCTGCTTTTACTTTGTCATATTCAATATATACTTTTTCTTGTAGAGCTTTAGCTTTAAATTTCGTTTGTAATATATCCCAAAGTCTAATTTGTGGTTCAAGACTCATAAATTCAGATAGCTTTTGAGCATTATTTTTATTAAGATTTCCAACAATTGTCATAGCATCAAAACTTAATTTTGGTTGGGGGGTGTCCCAAATCGGAACACTTAACCGGCTATTAGAGTATCCGGTTTTAAGATTATTGTTCATTTCTTGATTAAAATCATTAATTTGCTCTTTTTTACTCATAAAAAATCGACTCCTTATTTTATCTAAGAAGTCGCTCACCCGAAATATATATCTTGAAGAATAAACTTATATCGTTTAATATCTAGATATACAAAAATTAATAAAACATAACTCTTTATATTTTATTTAGGTAAGTCGTTCACGAAAACTTTGGTCGGTTTG
>NZ_VUNO01000016.1:0-4567 GCF_009695665.1 Staphylococcus sp. McC-251-APC-3A2 | reverse complement strand
GCTCTACACTCATAAATTTAGAAAGGGCTTGAGCGTTGTCTCGGTTGAGATTTCCAACGATCGTCATTGCATCAAAACTTAATTTTGGATCAGATATGCACACAGTATGTGCGTCCAACCGGCTATTAGAGTAGCCGGTTTTAGAAAAATTGTCTAAATCGTGATTTTCCAAATGATTTGAATGATTTGCATGATTGTTTTTATACATAAAAAATCGACTCCTTAATCTCAATTTCGTTTAAGGAATCGCTCACCCAAATATATATCTTGATGTATATTTAAATATCGTTTAATATCTAAATATACAAGATTATAAAAACAACTCAGTGTTTTTTTCTTTGAATGATGTCGTTCACAAACTTTGGTCAGGGCGTGAGCGACTCCTTTTTATTTTGTTATTAATATAACACTATCAAAAGACTTGGTCTAATCAGATCAAGTCTTTTTTTATTTAAGCATTTGTATTATCTGGTAAACAGTTAAAACTACTAAAACACCAAGTACATACTTACTTGTTATAAAATTCTCAAAGGCTTCTCTGAATTTCATTTCTTCAACTCCTTTTATTGCTTTATTCCAATTTCCTTATTGGTCGGAACCTACAGGGCTTTATGTGTTGTTGAGTTGGTACTTTCTTGGGATTAATCCCAATTCAAGTCCAACCAACTCGCTAACAAGTTAGCTAACACATAGCCCATTCCAACCAATAAGTTTTCTCGGCATAAATGCATGTTCTATAAGTGCATACCTCTATCTCGTTTTTGATTCTTTTGTTGTTCTTGTTGCTGTTCCTGTTCTGAATATAATTCTGGATTCATTTTTTTATCTAAGTTTCCTGCTAAACCATTTAGTTTTGGTTCATCTTCTGTTAACTTATTAACTCTTTCCGCAAAGGTATTTCTTCCTAAAACTCGTTCTAACTCTTTTAGTAAGATTTTTAAAAGCTTTAACGCTATTTCTATATTCTCTTTAAGTGGCTTTGCATTTTCGTAAAGTTGGTTAAAATTATCGTCTGCATTTTCAATACGCTCAACTGCTTTATTTAATAAATCATCTTTCTCTCGTATTTCCTTATCTTTATCATCTAAGGCTCTACCAGACTTTATATACTCGTAATCTTCCGAAATATCTTGAGCAGCTTTTATCTGTTTCTGAAATTCATTGAAATCTTTTTGGCTTATTACAACATTTCCAGTTTCTTGTATTTCTTTGCTAAATAAACCACCTACTTTTTCAGTTTCTTGCTCATACGGAACATTTATAGGCTTTTTAAGCGTATTTAACGATTTTTGGTACTCTTGCATTAATTTATCGTTCTTTTGCTTTATATGGTCTGTTTTTTGGCTCTCACGTTCATATTCTTGCTTATGATATTCTGTTTTTTGTTTATACTGACTTATTTGCTCATGTTTAGCATTTGTTACTTGTCTTGATTGCCCACGTTCTAAATCATATCCTCGTTGTTTAACATGCTCATTAAATCTATCTTGAAACGCTGTTAAAGCTTTTTTATTACCTACAACTTCTTTAGCACTTAAACGACCATCATCAGTTATTGGAACAACGCCATAATGCATATGTGGTGTTTTTTCGTCCATGTGAACTGTTGCATATAATAAATTATCTTTACCGTATTCTTGTTCTAAAAACTCTTTAGCATATTCAAAAAACTGCTTTGTATCTTCTGGCGTTTGATTATCAAAGAAATCATTGTCTGATGTAATTAAACCATCAATGTGTTTAATCGCGTCTGTTCTAATTTTTCTTTTGCCTGTATAATTCTGTTCGATTTTTTCATCAATCAAGTTATTAAAATTCTGTTTATTAGCATTTACCAAATCATAATTTAAGTAAGTTTTACTATGGTCTATATCTTCATTTTCATAATTATTATTTTCTCTTTGAACATGTTTTTGTATGCCCGTTGTATTTGTTCCAGATTTAACTTTTGAAACTCTAACAATGGAATAAGACATATAAAAATCACTCCTAAGCACAAAGGTTTCATGTGTATTTAATAGTTTAAGTCTAACACACTAGACTTATTTTACAATAAGTCGTTAATACGTGTGCTCTGCGAGGCTTAAACCTGTTTTTGCTAACGCAAAAAATGAGTGGCAAAATGCTAGCCACTCATAGTTCTAAACCAAAATATAATATAACTATTCAAACTGCTTTTCAGAACGTTTAAATACAATAATCGTCAAAAGACAACATAAAATAATAAGGATAGCCATGGCTACAAGAATATTACTATACACTCCAGAAGAATAATTTATAAATTCCAGAACTAGTTTACGATTAATCAATTGTAGTGACAATAAACCTCCTACAATTGCTATACCTGTTCCCTCTGATAAAAAACTTGTGAAATTTAGCAAACTCATTCCAGAAGCAACTTCTTCTTCAGAAAGACTACTTGATACTATTTTTGATATAACTGTTTTAGTAAAAGATAATCCGCCCATAACAAATATAAACATAAAAGTAGTCAACCACATACTAAACTCAACAAAAAATGCAATAGTTAAAAAACTTATAGAGATAGACAATGATCCTAAAATAAAAACAAATAATGATCCTTTTCTATCCACTAAAAAACCACCAAAATAACCAAAAACAATAACACTCATGGTTCCAGGAAAAATAACACTATTACCTATTGTCGCTACATTTACATGATAAATAGTTTTCATCATATAAGGCACCATTGATATAAAACCAGCTACTATAGAAAATATTAGCCCACCAGAAAACAAACCAAGCATAAACGGAATGTTTTTCCCTAGTTTAGGATTAATAAAAGGGTTAGAAACTCTTGAAATATGTTTAATAAAAATCACAAAAAAGATTGTGAAGAGTATTAAAAAAGTCCAATTATAATTTGTCGTAAATAACATAAAACATATAATACTTATAGACATTAAAACAATACCTACGATATCTAATGTATTTTTTGTTGATTTACCAGGTACCATTACTTTAATAAGAAAAGGTATAGTTACTATTGTAATCATAGGAAGTATAAGTAGGTAAGACCAATGAATATAATGTGCTATTATTCCCCCTATTGAAGGACCTAACCCTTCACCTAAAGCTACAATTGATCCTATAAAACCAAAGGCTTTGCCTTGTTTTTTTCTTGTAATATTTCTAGCTACAACCACCATAATCAGTGAAGGGAATGCAGCAGATCCTACTCCTTGTACTAACCTACCAAAAATCAAAATAAAAAAGTGATTGTGACCAATAAAAGCAATCAATGAACCAAGACAGCTCAAACTAATACCAATAATTAACAATTTTTTTATATTTATATAATCAGATAATTTTCCATATACTGCTGTTCCTATCGAAAAAGTTAACATATATGCAGTGTTTACCCAGTTTGTAATTCCAGGAGTAGTATTAAAATGATTTGCAATATCAGGTAAAGAAACATTTAAAACCATTTCATTTAATACACTAAAAAATGAAAGAATACAAAGCCAAAATAAAACGCTATAAAACAAACCTTTAATTTTTTTATATAAACTAAACAATTTTACCTCTTTACTTGAGGTGACTAAAGTTTATAGGGGTAAATTATTCTTTCACCTCATATAAATTCCCCAAATTTTTAAATAGACACTTCATAAAAAAATCCTCCTAAATTAGAATAGTTTAAATATATCATTTTTGTTCAGTAATATTAATATGTACACTATTTCCAAAATTTAAATTCATGTTGCCAAAAATCGATTTGTTTTTGCAATTGTTTTTCGTTCGCTTTTAAAGTCGATTTCATTAAGTCCGTTAAATCGACTGGCGAAATTTCTTTTATCAAATTCTTATATTTTGTTCTAGAATTTCTGTGAAGCTTTCCCCATTCTTCTTCATCACTCAATAACATAAAAACTATTGCTCTATCCGCAGTGCGTTGGATAGTTTTCCAATCTGGTTGCAAGATATGTAAATCACTAAAGCAATCATTCCAGTAATCCACCATATCTCTTTTAAGTTCGATTTCTACACGCCATAAATGTTCAGACATAACTTCAGCATCTGCATTATCTTTACGTTCTTGCTTTTTATTATAAATTCTAATAAATCTATTACTATCTCTCACGCCAAAATATTTTGTTTCTGGCTTACCATTACGACCATAAAAAATAGTTTTCTTAACTGCTTTATCAGACATTGCATAGTAGTCACTCAAATCATCTTCAAAATCAAAGGCTAAATCTAATCTTGTAAAACCGTCATCTTCCATGTAGCTTATTATATTTTGTTTTAACCAAATCATTTCATCTCGTGTAAGTTTGTTTGGATTAAATTCAATACGCATATTACGTCTATCCCAACTATCTGCTTTCACTTTGTCATATTCAATATAAACTTTTTCTTGAAGTGCTTTAGCTTTAAACTTTGTTTGAAGAATATCCCAAAGTCTTATTTGGGGCTCTACACTCATAAATTTAGAAAGGGCTTGAGCGTTGTCTCGGTTGAGATTTCCAACGATCGTCATTGCATCAAAACTTAATTTTGGATCAGATATGCACACAGTATGTGCGTCCAACCGGCTATT
>NZ_VUNO01000015.1:0-5167 GCF_009695665.1 Staphylococcus sp. McC-251-APC-3A2 | reverse complement strand
TCGAATGGTCGGCTTAATAGCTCACGCTATGCCGACATTCGTCTACAAGTTTAGTTAAGGGTTCTTCTCAACGCACAATAAATTTTCTCGGCATAAATGCGTCATTTAAAACTAGTTAATCGTCTATACTTAATTTAAAAATTTCTTCTTTCTTCTCAGTTAATTCTTTAAATATAATCTTCGGCTTTTTTTCAGAAAGCAATATGTCAAAAGCCTCATTATAGATAGCTTTCGCTTCTTTAGATTTAGACGTAGAAACTCTACTATAAATATTTCCTATCTCTTCAAGCAAACTCGCACTTTTTTTATAGTAAACTAAACCGTCTTTATTCGCTTCAAGTTCAACAAAACCATTTCTAATTCCATATTTTAAAGCGTAATAAAGTAAAATAGCCGAAAATATTATATATATAAATATCAAATTAATACCTCCTTTTTTAACAAACTTTATCACATTAATTTTTAATCATGGAACTTTGCTCTAATCCATTCATACAACCCAATAAATAGCCCTATAGCGAATATATAAGGTAAACCATAAGCGATAAACCAAACAAACGTCATAAAGTCTTCAGACGCTTTTATTTTGCTTGCTATAGCATTCTGCAATGTATCTACATGTAGAAAATTCATAAAGTCACTACCAATCGTCATAATTAAAGCAAATAGCATAAAGACTAACAACATTGCCCCAATACCTGTAAATAATTGCTTTTGTCTTTTTTTATAGTGTTCATGTGACGCTATTACTTCTTGCAACATACGGTCATTTTCTTCTCGTACTCTGTAAATATCTCTGCCTAATATATCTTTTAATTCTTCTGTATCAACCTGTTTTAATTTTTCTTGAAGTACATCTACAAAATCATTACGAATCTTTAAGCTTTTATCTCGAAATTCCTTCGTTGCCTCTTTCAATTCGGACGTTGTTTCCTTGTGTTCTTTCTCTCTGATTTTCTGATTCTCTTGTATCTCTGCTAGATATTTTACGATTAGCTTGTTTTGTCTCTTGAGCTCGTTCAACTCTTCGTTGTTTAAGTTGCTCTGTATGTTGCTCGACTGCCTCCCAGTTGACCTTGAATCCGTCTGCATATTCAGATTCTCTTTGTTGTTCTTGATGTCTTTCATGCTCATAGTCAATCGCCCCTTTTTCATAATCTGAACCTAGCGTTCTTCCACGCACCCATTTATTTGCGTTTTCAGGCTTATATGAGATTGTTTCGCCACGAAGCTTAACTTCTACCCCTTTTTCTTCTAAATGCTCTGAAAACGTCTCTAAATTGCTTGTATGTGTTTTTGCATTTTCAATTAATTCACGTAATTCATCTTTCCAAGAATATTCTTCTCTATCAAACACAATGCCTTTTTCTGCTTGTGTGTATCTCATTTTGGCAGTGCCACGTTCTGTCACACTCAAACCATGTTCACGACAGACATTGTCATTTTCTTTTTTGACTAAATCACGTTGTTTTTTATTACTTTGATATTTCTTTCCAGTTTCTAGATCAACTGAATTAATCACAATATGATTATGATAATGGTCTTTATCTGTATGCGTATAAACAGCTACTTGATGATTAGGTGCTATTTTTTCTGCAAGTTCTAAACCGAGTCGATTACATTGTTCTGGTGTTACTTCTCCAGGTTTAAAAGACTGAATAACCGTATGTGCTTGAATTCCATCTTCTTTGCCATACAAGGCTCTTGTTTGTTTAAAAGCCGATTTCGCATAATCTACATCACAATTCAAACCACTTTTTTCTTCTGCGCGTTTCTCTGCGTAATTGATTGCTCGACTTGCCGATTTGGTATTACCTAATTTAGTTGTTGCCATATCTCATCAAGCCTTTCACGTACTGCGTTGATGTTTCTATCCAAAGCCTTATAATCTGGATTTTCATGTTGATGTTGATTGCAATATTTAGCAATCTGATTCACATTCGCCCCTAACTTACTTAAATCTTTGGCAATCGATTGTCGCGTCTCTTTATCAAATTTGGGCGCTACCAATCGACTCCCATGTGCCTTTTTCTTAACAAAATTCGGCACACTCATATTCAAAGTTTCGGCAGATGACCTTAACTTTTCATATTCGGATTCGCTCACTCTGAAACTAATTTGTTTTGGCTCTTTGCGGTTGGGTTTTCGGTTTCCCCCAACAGACAAATCGCTAGCCAAATTATCATCATGTTCACTCATTCAATCCCACCACGTTTCTTCGAAATATATTACTTTCTATATTTGTAGATTATAGGATAATCAACAAAATTTCAAGTAATAATGTGGTTTGGCAAGCGTCGTATATTCTAGCCACTTCGTTCTGAATATACCGGCTTGATGGTAATATTCCCATACCCTTTATGTTTTTGCTTAGGCAAAAATGAGTGGCAAAATGCTAGCCACTCATAGTTCAAAACCAAATTCAAAATCAAAACAAAAGTAACCAAAAATGTGGTTGCTAATAAAATTAATTCTCATAATTATTACGAATAAAATTCTCAATATTTTTTTCGTAATTTGGATAGTTATAATTTCCTAAACAACTTACTTTATTTGAATAATATTTAAATAATTCACAACAAAGCTTAAAAGATTGGTATGTCTTTCTATATCCATTCATCTCAAAAGTAGCTAAAAACATATTGAATTCTTTATCAGTTAAATATTTGTTTATAAACTTATAATTCTTTCCTAAACTAAAATCAAAACCCCTATTAAAGCCAATATACCAAGAAATCATTCTTAATAATTCAGGACGTAAAATATTATTGAAATGATCTAAAGCAAATAATATTTCTCTTCTAAAAACACCCTTTGCTACATACGTTGAGACACTCCAAAACTCATTACAGCAATCATAAAATTCTCGTTCTGTTGGTTTTTTTAACCAATAATTTGAGTCATCTGGAACAATTTCTTGAATTACTAAATTATCTTTATCAACTAAAATTTTTACAAGACCATCAGAATCACTAAAATAACGATTTAAATCTTTTAAATTAATTAATGTAATATCCATTTTTATGCCATCTTTAAAATACATTATATAACTGTAACCATAATCTAAATCAGGTGGGAATAATTCCATATCTTCTGGTTTCTGTATAAACAATAATTCTCCAAATAAACTTAACCAACTTTCTTCATGTGTGAAACTCTCAATATCTGATACGAAAAAAGCAAAATCATAATCTTGAAACTTATCTTTTTTTATATTTTCATTAGTTCTTGAACCCTCGAGAGCAATAATTTTTACATTGCTTCGTTGATAAGCAAATTCAGAAACTAAATTTAAAATTTCTTTTTCAGTCCTCATTGTTTTTTCACTCCCAAAATCTAAATTCACGCTGCCAAAAATCAATCTGCTTTTGCAATTGTTTTTCGTTTTCTCGTAAAGTCAATTTCATTATTTCAGTTAAATCAATTGGAGATATTTCTTTGATTATTTTTTTATATTTATATTTAGTTCTCTTATTCAATTCTCCCCATTTGCCTTCTTCATGAATTAACATGTAAACCATTGCTTGTTCATTTAATTTTTCTGGCGAAGTCCAATCTGGTTTCAAGATATGTAAATCATTAAAACAATCATTCCAATAATCCACCATATCTCTTTTAAGTTCAATTTCTACACGCCATAAGTGTTCAGACATAACTTCAACATCTGCATTGTCTTTACGTTCTTGCTTTTTATTGTAAATTCTAATAAATCTATTGCTATCTCTCACACCAAAATACTTTGTTTCTGGTTTACCATTGCGACCGTAAAAAATAGTTTTCTTAACTGCTTTATCAGTCATTGCATAGTAATCACTCAAATCATCTTCAAAATCAAAAGCTAAATCTAATCTTGTAAAACCGTCATCTTCCATGTAGTCGATGATGTTCTGTTTTAACCAAATCATTTCTTCATGTGTAAGTTTATTTGGATTAAATTCAACACGCATATTACGTCTGTCCCAAGTATCTGCTTTCACTTTGTCATATTCGATATAAACTTTTTCTTGCAGTGCTTTAGCTTTAAATTTCGTTTGTAGTATATCCCAAAGTCTTATTTGAGGTTCAATACTCATAAATGACGATAGCTTTTGAGCGTTGTCACGACTGAGATTTCCAACTATTGTAATAGCGTCAAAACTTAATTTAGGATTTTGTGGGTGCACAGAATGCACTCCTAACCGGCTATTAGAGTAGCCGGTTTTAGAAAAATTGTCTAAATCGTGATTTTCTAAATGATTTGAATGATTTGCGTGATTATTTTTACTCATAAAAAATCGACTCCTTAATTTACTTTAAGAAGTCGCTCACCCAAATATATATCTTGAAGAATAAACTTATATCGTTTAATATCTAGATATACAAAAATAAATAAAACATAACTCTTTATATTTATTTAGGTAAGTCGCATTCACAAACTTTGGTAGGGGCGTGAGCGACTTCTTTTTATTTGTTTATTAATATAACACTATCAAAAGACTTGGTCTAATTAGATCAGGTCTTTTTTAGTACCAAAACTTATTACATAATCAAAATCAAGACAAGAAGAAACTCGTTTTCAACTCGTTTCTAAAAGCTAAAAAAAAGACAACTTGCTTTTAAACTTTTTGTATTGTTGTTTTATCAAAACCAACAGTGTATTTTAAACCATATCCAATCGTTCTATCCATAGCAATATGAGCCAACCAAATCAATGCAATTCCTAATAACAAATCCACTCCCATAGCTAAATAAAGCAAAGTGATCAATATCGGAATTATATAAGAATGACCAATATTATAAATATAACTGCCAATTTTATTATTGTATAAATATCCCAACATAGAAATATCAGGAACTAACAAAAATATTAAAAAAAGCCATAATGAAAAACCAAACATAAAATAAACAATCACAGCAGTAATAAAAACAAATGTATTTTCCAGCCTAATCAAATTACCCATAAAACCCCTCCCTTTTTTATTAGATTACTAAAACTAATTGCTTTATTCCAATTGCTTTATTGACGTTGAGCCTCGGAACCCTTAACAATCCCAAAACTTGTCGAATGGTCGGCTTAATAGCTCACGCTATGCCGACATTCGTCTACAAGTTTAGTTAAGGGTTCTTCTCAACGCACAATAAATTTTCTCGGCATAAATGCGTCATTTAAAACTAGTTAATCGTCTAT
>NZ_VUNO01000014.1:0-7117 GCF_009695665.1 Staphylococcus sp. McC-251-APC-3A2 | reverse complement strand
CAACGAAGGTAGCAATGGCTAAAGTAATTAAAGCTTTTAAACTTAAACCTGACTGTCATTGTACATCGAAATATCTGAATAACCTCATTGAGCAAGATCACCGTCATATTAAAGTAAGAAAGACAAGATATCAAAGTATCAATACGGCAAAGAATACTTTAAAAGGTATTGAATGTATTTACGCTCTATATAAAAAGAACCGCAGGTCTCTTCAGATCTACGGATTTTCCCCATGCCACGAAATTAGCATCATGCTAGCAAGTTAAGCGAACACTGACATGATAAATTAGTGGTTAGCTATATTTTTTACTTTGCAACAGAACCTTAAATAAGGATAAAACTTTTGGCTATTTTAATATGTGTTAAAATAATAAATATAATAAAATGGATATTTAAAATAGAACATTCAAAGTGCATATGGAGTCTTAAATTATGGAAAATAACTTATTTTTAAATATAAATAGTAATGAAAAATTAGTGCTAAAAGAAATTTTTAATCATCAAAATATTTCACGCACAGAAATATCAAAGAATCTAGGAATTAATAAAGCGACCATTTCTAGTATTTTAAATAAATTGAAGAGTAAATCTTTAGTGCGCGAAGTTGGTGAAGGTGATAGTACGAAAAGTGGCGGAAGGAAACCGATCTTACTTAAGGTTAATCATCTGTATGGCTACTTTATTTCGTTAGATTTGACATATAGTTCTGTTGAAGTGATGTATAACTACTTTGATGGTAATGTGATTCAACACGAATCTTATAAATTACCGAATGACAATGTAAGTAGTATATTAGATATTTTGAAAGAGCACGTTGATGTTCGTGAAAAACATGACACTATTCATGGTTTATTAGGTATGTCTATATCTATACATGGTGTCGTTGATAATGATCAAAATGTCATTTATTTACCATTCCACAAGACAGATGGAGCTTCTATAACAGAAATGCTAAAAGAATTTGCCCAAGTTCCTGTGATGATCGAAAATGAGGCAAATCTTTCTGCATTGTATGAACGTAATTTTAAGCATAGTTTATCGATTAATAACCTTATAGCGCTTAGCATTCATAAAGGTATTGGTGCGGGCTTAATTATTAATAATAAATTGTATCGCGGTGCCAATGGTGAAGCGGGTGAGATTGGAAAAACACTTGTATCAAAAGTAAGCAATAATGTGGAAACTTATCATAAGATTGAAGATATTTTTTCTCAAGAAGCTTTACTACAAAATTTAAGCCATCAATTAGGTGAGACGTTAACACTTAGTAAACTAATTCAATGTTATAAAGAGCGAAACTCTGTAGTTGTGCAAGAGATGGAGCAATTTATTAATAAGATTGCTATATTAATACATAACTTAAACACGCAATTTAATCCAAATGCTTTTTATGTTAACTGTCCGTTAATTAATGAAATGCCAGAAATTTTAGAAGAAATTAAAGAACAGTTTAAACAGTATTCTCGAAGTGAAATTCAAATCAAGCTAAATTCTAATGTGAAGTATGCTACTTTGTTAGGCGGAACTTTAGCAATCATTCAAAAAGTGCTACAAATTGAAGACATTCAATTATATATTCATATTTAAAAAGAACTTGTTAGAAATCTTTTATAAGATTTCTAACAAGTTCTTTTTTTAATGTAGAAAGCGTTTACATAAATGATAGTATATGATATATTATTTTTAAAGTTAGTTTGTTTAATAAACTAACCAACTATCATTAGGAGGATTACAATGACATATTTCGACATAGATAAAGTAAAATACGAAGGTTCAAAATCACAAAACATTTATAGTTTTAAATATTATAATCCGGAAGAAAAAATAGGCGATAAAACGATGGCTGAACATTTAAGGTTTAGTGTCGCTTATTGGCATACATTTACTGCAGATCTTTCAGACCCATTTGGTGTAGGCACGGCTGAACGTGAATGGGATAACTTAAATGAGATGGACAAAGCTAAAGCAAGAGTGGATGCTATTTTTGAATTCATGGAAAAATTAAACCTTGAATATTTCTGTTTCCACGATATTGATATTGCTCCTGAAGGTTCTAATTTAAAAGAATCAAATGAAAACTTAGACGTAATAGTCGATCTTATTAAAGAAAAAATGGACGAGACGGGCAAGAAATTATTATGGAATACTACTAATAATTTCACACATGAACGTTTTGTACACGGAGCAGCTACATCTTCTAACGCTGAAGTATATGCATACGCTGCAGCGAAAGTGAAAAAATCTTTAGAAATTGCTAAAAAGTTAGGCGCAGAAAACTTTGTATTCTGGGGTGGTCGTGAAGGTTATGAAAGTTTATTAAATACCGATATGAAGTTAGAACTAGATAATTTAGCAAACTTCTTCAAAATGGCTAAAAGTTATGCTGAAGAAATAGGATTTGAAGGACAATTCTTAATTGAACCTAAACCTAAAGAACCAACTACTCATCAATATGATACAGACGTTGCAACAGCTCATGCTTTCTTACAGAAGTATGACTTAGATGATGTATTTAAATTTAATATTGAAGCAAACCACGCTACTTTAGCAGGTCATTCATTCCAACATGAACTAAGATATGCAAGCGATAATCAAATGTTAGGATCAGTGGATGCCAATCAAGGTCATCCTCAACTAGGTTGGGATACTGATGAATTCCCTACAGACGTGTATGACACGACATTAGCGATGTACGAAATACTTAAAAATGATGGTTTAAGCCCAGGTGGTCTAAACTTCGATGCTAAGCCAAGAAGAACATCATTTAAACAAGAAGACTTACTATTAACGCACATTGCAGGTATGGATACATTTGCACTTGGATTAAGAGTCGCTCATAAAATGATTGAAGATAACTTCTTCGAAAATATCATTAATAAAAAATATAAATCATTTAGTGAAGGTATCGGTAAGGAAATTGTAGAAGGAACAACTTCATTTAAAGAATTAGAAAAATATGCACATAAAATAGAAAAAATTGAAAATGAGTCAGATCACTTAGAAGTAATAAAATCACAAATCAATCAATATATTCTAAATATCAATAATGGAGAATGATAATTATGACTTATGTAATTGGCGTTGATATTGGTACAAGTGGATTAAAGTCCATAGTTGTTAATAAAGATGGTAAGGTCGTCGACTCTCATAGCATCAGTTATAAAACGACGCATCCAAAGTCTGGTTACAGTGAAATGGATCCAGATGTTTGGTACGAAGCAACAGTGAATAGTTTAACGCACTTATTAAAGAAATTTGATAAACAATCAATCACAGGTATTAGCTTTTCAGGACAGATGCATGGATTAGTCGTTGTTGACGAATCTGGTGATAGTATAAGGCCAGCTATTTTATGGAATGATACACGTACTTCACAAGAAGTGGAAGAAATTAAAGAAACTTTAGGTATGGAATTCTTACTTAAACAAACACAAAATACTGTACTTGAAGGTTTCACACTTCCGAAATTAATTTGGCTAAAAAATAATGAACCTAATAATTATAAAAAGATTCATAAATTTATGTTGCCGAAAGATTATGTTGTCTATAAATTGACGGGTAATATTTTCACAGAACCATCAGATGCTGCTGGAACGATTATGTATAATATCAAAACTGAAAAATGGTCTGAAACATTATTAAATCAATTAGATATTGATTCGAACATTTGCCCAGAAGTGATTCCTTCTCATCAAAAAAGTGGTGTGTTAAAAGAAGATATTAAGAATCAATTAAATATTGACTGGGAAATAAATATTTATCAAGGTGGCGCAGATAATGCCTGTGGTGCACTTGGTTCTGGTATAACAGATGAAACAAAACAACTTGTAAGCATTGGTACATCGGGCGTTGCACTTTCTATTGAGAACAGTGAACATTACGAAAATGACGGTAACATGCATTACTTTAGTCATTGTGTGCCAAATCAAAAGTATATTATGGGTGTTACGCTTTCAGCTGGCTATAGTTTAGAATGGCTAAAGCAATTGCTTAACCCAGATGAAGACTTTGGTACATTCTTACAAGATATTTCACAATCCAAAATAGGGGCAAATGGACTCTTGTATACACCATATCTATTAGGTGAACGTACACCGTATAACGATGCATCTGTCAGGGGTAGCTTTATTGGGCTAGATGCTAATACATCGCAAAAGGATATTAAACGTTCAGTACTTGAAGGTGTTACTTATTCTATTAATGAAAGTATCGAGATTATGAAAAATCAAGATGTCGATATAAAAGAAATTGTTTCTATTGGTGGAGGCGCAAAAAATGAAGAATGGTTACAAATACAAGCGGATATCTTTAATGCGCCTATTATGACTAGGACAGAAGAACAAGGGCCAGCATATGGTGCTGCAATGTTAGCTGCAATGGGCGAAAACTGGTTTGATACATTTCAAGATATTAGCCAATCATGGATTAACTATCATGAAAAAGTCACGCCAGATTCAAAAAATAATGAATCATATCAAAAATTATTTAATATATATAAACAAATTTATACTGCAACTCAGCCACTAACGAAAGACTTAGCTCAATTTAAATAACGAATTAGGGAGATGGGGGAATGAGTAGTTATGATAATAAGAGATTTATCTTTAAAATTGCACTAATCGCAACGCTTGGTGGGCTATTATTTGGTTATGATACAGCAGTAATTTCTGGGGCAGAACAATCATTACAAAAGTATATTACATCAGGTTATGGTAGTTTTATCCACGGAATAACAGTATCAAGTGCTTTAATCGGGTGTATTATAGGTGGATTATTGTCTTCAAATATTTCAAGAAGTTTAGGTCGTAAAAAATCTTTACAAGTTGCTGCAATCTTATTTATAGTATCAGCAATTTTATCAGGATATCCAGAATTTCTATTCTTTGATGCAGGACAATCAAGTTTAGGGTTGTTAGTCATATTTAATATATACCGTGTTATAGGTGGGATAGGAGTAGGCTTAGCTTCTGCTATTTCTCCAATGTATATTAGTGAAATTTCTCCTTCATCAATTAGAGGACGACTCGTGTCTTGGAACCAGTTCGCAATTATATTTGGTATGTTAGTCGTATACTTTGTAAACTATGGTATTACATTTGGTCAATCACAAAATTGGGTTGATGTAATAGGTTGGCGTTATATGTTTATGACTGAAGCAATACCAGCTGTCGTATTTTTTGTATTGCTATTCTTGGTACCAGAAACACCTAGGTATTTAATATTAGCTAATAAAGATAAAGACGCATTAACTGTTCTGAATAAAATTTATTCATCAAATGAGCATGCTAAAAAAGTATTGAAAGATATATTATCTACAAAAAGTAAGAAAAATGATACAAAAGCACCATTATTTAGTTTTGGTAAAACAGTCATTATCATCGGAATATTACTATCTATATTCCAACAATTTATTGGAATAAACGTAGCACTTTATTATGCACCGAGAATTTTCGAAACCCTTGGTGCAGGTAGTGATGCTTCAATGATTCAAACTGTCGTTATGGGATTAGTAAATGTGGTATTCACATTAATTGCTATAATTTATGTTGATAAATTTGGACGTAAACCGTTACTTATCATTGGATCAACAGGAATGGCTATCGGTATGATAGGCATGAGTATATTAACAGCAAATGGAATATTTGGTGTAATCACATTACTATTTATGGTCATCTATACTGCTTCATTTATGATGAGTTGGGGTCCAATTATTTGGGTATTATTATCAGAAATATTCCCGAACCGTATTAGAAGTAGTGCGATGGCTATAGCAGTAGCAGTTCAGTGGTTAGCGAACTTTACAATCACATCAACTTATCCATTTATGATGGATATCAGCGGTACAATGACTTATGGTTTTTATGCAACAATGAGTATACTGTCAGGAATATTTGTTTGGAAATTCATTCCTGAAACTAAAGGTAAAACTTTAGAAGAACTAGAAAGTATATGGGAAAAAGATAAGCCTAACGAGAATAAATAAACTGAAGAATACGGAAATGTACCGTATGAAAATACAGTTACAAAGTAGAAAAAAGGAGGCTGGGACATAAATACATGTCTCAGCCTCTTTTATTATAATGGCAGTAGCTGACTGGATTGAAAATGCGCTTATATCAAGTTTTTTCCAACCCTAGTCATCCTCGCCGGGGCGAGACTACGAAATCTATTTATTAAAATGAGATTTCTGTCCCGCTCCCTTTTGTTATTATATTTTTTCAATATATTGGTCTTCATGTTCTACATCTTTACCAACTGGATCCCACTTAATAACAGTAGTAATAATTAAACCAAGTACAGGCACAGCGGCTAAAAATAGCATTGTATTATTTAGTCCGAAATTAGCTAAAATAATTGGGAATATAAATGTTCCAAACATACTGCCGAATCGACTAACTGATTCAACAAATCCGGTACCTTTACCTCTTAAAATAGTCGGATAAGATAAGGCCCCAATTGCTTTCCCTTGTGTGCCTGGACCACCTGCATGACCGAATAGGAAGAATGCTACCATGAGTGCAATTAACCATGTATATGTGTGTCCGTAAAAGAATCCGATGACTAACATTGAACAACCTACAATACTAAAACCAATCATCGTTAGTTTGCGTGCGCCGTATTTAGTTGTAAGTAATGCACCTACTAAACCACCTATGATACCAGCAACGTTAATCAAAGCTGTACCTGATAATGATTCAATTTTATTGTCACCAATAATGTATATAGCAATTAAAGGGTTCTGTTGCAAAGTTGAATTTATAGTATAATTTTAACAAAAAGGAGTCTTCTGTATGAACTATTTCAGATATAAACAATTTAACAAGGATGTTATCACTGTAGCCGTTGGCTACTATCTAAGATATGCATTGAGTTATCGTGATATATCTGAAATATTAAGGGAACGTGGTGTAAATGTTCATCATTTAACGGTCTACCGTTGGGTTCAAGAATATGCCCCAATTTTGTATCAAATTTGGAAGAAAAAGCATAAAAAAGCTTATTACAAATGGCGTATTGATGAGACGTACATCAAAATAAAAGGAAAATGGAGCTATTTATATCGTGCCATTGATGCAGAGGGACATACATTAGATATTTGGTTGCGTAAGCAACGAGA
>NZ_VUNO01000013.1:0-8659 GCF_009695665.1 Staphylococcus sp. McC-251-APC-3A2 | reverse complement strand
CGTGTTGCAATCATCACAAATCGTTGTCATGAACCTTTAAAGTATTAAGGGATTACTAATTATATTTAGTTAAAACTAGCTAATTAACGTAACTAGCGCTGTAAGAAAATCAAACATACTTGCAAGGCAGTCAACCAAAGAACGTATCAATCCATACAGCATTAACAAAAACACCGCCAAAGTTTTAGTCGATTCTTTGAACGGCTTGTACTTTTTGACGTTTACCACCTCTCTTATTCAAGACAACACGCAAGCCTGCTAAACAAGACACTTTATAATATAGCATACGGTTCTTAAAAATTTTACGACAATCAAAAAATTATTTATTTCTGTTTATTAGCCATTTAGAGAGTATATATAAGCAATCATATCTTTTATGATGTTTTATACCTAAAATCATATTATTAACGAATATGAGCATATGAGGCGCCTCTTACGCGACGCCATACATATACATGATTGTTTACCATGATTATGTGTTATATAATGCACTTAGTTCTGATTGAATTGTGTCTGTTTACTTTGGGGGTAATGCGAGATAGGTTCCAACTATTTATCTTGTCACAATAAAAGCACCTAGCCGTAATTGGTTGGGTGCTTTGACTATTTGTTGGATATGAGTATCATTTATTTTTACATTTCGGTATCTTTGGGTTGTACGTCAACATATATTATGTACTTTTCTAAATTATACTCTTCTACTAGTCTTTTAGAATATGCTATTTCTTTATGTTTTTTTATGTACTTATAAAATTCTAATTCACTATATGTTGGATCTTCTATAGACACTACATCTTCATGCCTGACGATACGCCCAATAGATTCAGAATAAATAAAACTTCCCGTTTTCCCATTAGTTTTTGTATTAACATGTACATATATAGATAACAGTAAGCTTTGGCCATAAATACAATCATCATTTCCATTTGATTCTACTTCATCAACTAAAAAAACATGTTTTTTCGTTATAACTTTTTTCATATTATTCTCCACTTTCCATTTCTTGATAAAATTCTAATTCACTAAGGATTTGAATAGGCAACCCCTTATCTGCATTTATCTTCGCTTTTTTTATCTTACTAGATTCTTTATATCCAGTTGCCTTTTCTAAATTTTCTAAGTTTCCTATAACTAAATAATCTACATTTTCTGTAACTCTATCCACCCAGTTTGCCCCAATATTTGTAACAACTTGCGCAACCTCTTTTCTAGTATATTTTTGTAGTTTCCCAGTAAAACAAATAGTCTTATCAAAAAAGATACTATCTTCTTGAGGATTAATATTACTATAGTCTAACGCTATTTCAGTTGCTTTTGAGTGTTTTCGTTTAACAAAACCATTCTTATTCAATTTTCCCATTTTAAAATCATGAGTATCACAAAATAATTCTATTGATTCTAACTCGTTATTATGATTAAAGTAAGTAATTATATTTGCACTTGCTTTAGCATCTTCTAAGGCGTTGTGATGTTCAAATGAATTTAACTCAAATTGAAAAACTAAATCGTTCAAACGATAGCTTGCCAAACCTTTTCTTAACTCCTGACTAATACGGTGTGAGCAAAAATAGTTATTATTCCAAATTGGCAAATCATATTTTGCCATGCAATCAGCTAAAGCATACATATCAAATCTTGTTGAATGCGCAACAAGATTATAATCTTCAGCAAAATTAGTAATATCACTATAAATATTTTCAAAAGTTGGACTGTCTACTACATCATCTTCATCAATACCGTGAATCATAACATTAAATCCATCAAAATAAGTTTCTGGATCCACTAATGTATAATATGTATCTACAATTTCATTATCTTTTACCTTAACCATTCCCATTGCACAAATAGAACTTCTATCATTATTTGCTGTTTCTAAATCAATAGCTACAAAATCCATAATATCCCTCCCAAATAAATAATCACTAGTTTGTTTATATAATACTATGTTCAAACAAAAAAAAGGCAATTAATTTTTTATTAATTACCTTTACTATGAATTAACTCAACATTTCTAAAATAGATTAATATTGAAATTCTTACAATGTTATTTTATTGTATTTGTAATCACTCATGAGGGGTCTTGAAAATGAATAAATATTGAATAAACAAATATACACCGAACAAGATAAACAGCGCCATTATGCGATTGTATATTTTTTGTATAGGACTTTTTTTATACGAACACTTTAAAACCACTGATAGCAAAGGGTCTTTTGTGTAGTATAGTTTACATAATGCTGATTATCGGTAGTTACTTATGCAAAACCTATGCATTACCTATATATTAGTAAGTGAATTTATGAACGATAAAGCATTTAATCAAGTTGCTTCTCAAATTCCACATCTTCTTTAACATCTCTATTAGGGTCAATATCTATTGCCGAATGAGTTATAAAGTTGAATAGAAAACCAATAGCAATAGCTAACACAACCACACCAAAAAAATTGAAACCTTTCTTAGCATTACTGCTAGTCGATTTTATGGTTTTAACTATAAGCCAAACTATAAAGCCTATACCAGCTAACAATATCCCCCAACCAACTAACCAATATAAAAGAAATGCCCCAACTACACTAAAAAAATCATTAAAAATATCATTCATCTTATTTCTTCCCTTTCTGTTTTGATATAGATTGTCGGTGTGATAATAACACAACCACAACATTCAATTACAATACTTAATAAATGCATTTAAAAAGCACCGACCTAACTTAATAGATTGGTGCTTTACTTATGTTTGTGCGTGCATTTCATTCCTCGATGCTCACAAATCACTCTCACAGCGTCTTATTATACTGTTTTTAATCTCTCGTTATTCATCTCTAACATAAATTGGAACATGTGCAATTTATTTCTTGCACCAACCTCACTATTGCCTAATATTTCTTTTAATTCTTGTAATTCGTTGTATTCTTTCGGCAATAAATCATTTTTAATTTCCGTTAGCTTTCTAATCACATGATTTTTAAATACGCCTTTGGCTGAATCATCTAAATACGTATTGTTATCTACGTTTCTAATTAATAGATTACGTGTTTGCAATAACGCATTAGCATATAACTTATTATACTTAGCTTGTTGGATTACCTCGTCTAATTCGTTTGTTTGTGGGTTGCTACCTGTGAACGTATCAGACAATTCATTTTGTAACTTGTTTAGTATGTAGTTATGTTTTTCCAATTCATATTGCGTCTGTGGATCTATTTCAGTTGATACTTCACTTTCAACACGTTCGATACGTTGATGTGCTTGTTCCAATAACTCTTGTGATTTCTTATCAAATGCCTTTAGCTCTTGTATTGTTTCGTCTAACTTATTCTGTTTGTATTCGTTTATAAGTTCATTCAGTGCATCGTTTGTGTATGTACTGCCATACTTCTTTTTGATGTTCTCGATGCCCTCTTTGTATTCTTTCTGTCTATCATATGCAATCATGTTGTTTGCACGTTCTTTGATTTGTAATATATCTCTTTCTAATCCCTTAATATCTGCCATGTTGCAACCTCCTATGCTTGATGTGTATTTCCATTGATAAAGTCTTTGTAATTATCAAGCGTAATAATATATTTACGCCCTACCTTACTTGCTTTGAGTTCCCCACGTTTTATATATTCTCGTACTGTCGTGATGTGCAGACCTAGTGACTGTGCCACATCATTAACAGTGTATACTTTTAATTCTGTTTTCATTGTGTACCCTCCAATACATGCCACTCTAACGACTGTATTTGATTAAATATATATTTATGATACTTAATACCTAAAATCATTTTATTGCTTAATTTAATCGTTTAACGCTTGATAGCTACGGGCTAATTCAAGTTGCTTACTTCGTTGGTGCTTTTGTTCTTCCGTCATTGGTTTACGGAATGAAATTAAATCATCATTGAGCACCACTCTAACTAAAACGGGTGTGCCATTCTCTAACTGTTCCAACACTTCCACATCATCGCCATACTGACGCATGAGCTTAGTTATGTGGGGTTTACGACTAGCGTATATAATCCACTGACCTTGATTGTAGTTAGCACTTACTTCCTGTTCCTCGTATGAGTAGCCACGTTCTACGACCTTAGTCATTTGTGCCACCACCATTAGCAATGCGTTTCAATTCATCGGTTGTGATGTTATCAAAGTTATTTGTGTATTTAATATTGCCTGTGTGATTGATATTGTGCCGTTCATTCCACTCATTAGGCTTACGGTTTTTCAACCAGAAAATCATAGCTGTTGGATCTGGTGGCACATGTTCCTTTGTTACTTCAACATGTTTCGTTTTCTGTCCTGTCCCGTCGTCCTTTAGATATGTACGTGTCTTTTCTTTCTCATAACCTAATGCACGTTTGAGCAATGCGTTTTCTACTTCAAAATCAACGACCTCTTTACCCTTTTTTATAGCCTCTCGTATATCGGAATACATGGACTGCCAACGGTAAAACGTACTTTCATGTATGCCAATGTTGTTTGAGATTTGCTCATTACTCAGTCCCTGTCTTGCCCAGCCTTGAAGTAAGGTCAATCCTTTATCGGTCAACCAGTCATCTGCTTGGGGCTTACGTCCTCTGATATGTTTCATTCTGTCCCTCCTTAATTTGTTTATTATTCTCTCAACCTTTGTTGTATCAATGGTTTATTGCTTTTTTCTTGCCTATGTATTTTTGTTTTTATCAATCTACATTATCCATACTCATTTTTTATCTTTTTATCTCATTTAATAAAACTTCAAAACACTGTTATATCAATGTTTCTACTACTATAATTATAACATATTTCACAACTATCATATAGGTATCTGCAAGGTTTTATGGTACTATCTTAATAGCGATTATCGGCAATATTATTAGGGGCAACAAACCCAATATTGATGCAACTTACATAACATTAGACCTGCGCAATAACGCCTCAAAGTCAACAAACTATATCTTTGTCGATAAACATAAACAAACACTGTTATTAAAGGAATTGAGGTGCAATTAAATGCAACAGACAAACGAATTAAGTACAAAAAATGCAAGCCAACTCTTAAAAATCTCTGTATCGTCTATGAGATTGTATGCACAAACTATGGAAGCTATGGGATATGAGTTTAAAAAAGTAGATAACGCAAGAAGATTTACTAAATATGATTTACAACTAATTAGTGAGGCAATGGAACGCTTTAAGCTAGTAGGTGGCACAATGAAACAAGCATTGCATTATACTATTGTGAAGTTTGAACAAGGTAAAGAGGTAGCCGATGCTATCCCTACACCTGTAACTGAAAAGGACAGTACGCCTACAGATTTACAAGAATTGCAAAACAACATGGTTAAGCAAATCAATTCAAACTTTGAGTACAAGTTAGAGAATAATAAAAATGAATTGCTAGATGCACTTAGGGACGTTGTAGGGAACACAAATGATAGTGAAGATATAAACACTCTCAAGGAAGAAAACGAACGTCTGAGGGCTTTATATGACGAAATAAAACGTACTTCTGATGAATTGAAACAAGAAAACGAAAAACTTCGTTCTGATATGGATCAGTTCCATAAAATGAGTATGTGGGAATTTAGGAAGTGGAAGAAAGATAAATAAGCTTAATTTTGAGCGCATTACGTTTTGAAGAAAACACTGACTATATTTTGGTTAGTCAAAAAAGACTAACAGCTCAAAAAAGAGTACGTACTTATTTGCATTTAGAAAGCACACACAAGCATTTAGATTAAACGTGATAAAAAGTACTTAAATTATATTTAAACGCATATATAACGTTCTGTATAAGCATGTATACATAATTGTGTATGTGCTTTGCAAATAGCCTCACAACTGCATATATGCTATAATTTACTTGTATATAAAACGCATACAAGTTAGGAGTATTCACATGTTCTATGTATCTATCGTACACATTGAACGTCTGCAATATGAAATGCATAACCGTATTACTCAAATAAGAAAGGTTACACAACCTAAATAAACTTTGCTATGAAAATGTTTGTAGTGTTTAATAAAATCATTATTAGCATTATCTACTTGCAACTATGTAAATCACACTGTACAATAGGACTTGTACATACGGAAACGTATCTAATAAAAAAGCAACCACCTTTTACAGTGATTGCTTGAATTTATCAAATTGTCGTCTAGGTAATTGCTTGATTTCGTCAATGCCAATGACGTTATCGTGATATGCCTTAACTAAAATATCGTTTATATTGACACTTGTCACGTCTGCTTTAATTAAAACTTTTTGTCGGGAGTTTTGGTTAAAGCTTTTTTTTATGTGATAAACGTTAGGCTTTTTGTAACTATATCCCTCTACTTCACTACGTATCGGGTCAATAACATTACTAGCAACAACGCCAATGCGTCCCAATTCCTCTAATTGATGAATGTATTTACGTAATGTACTTCTGTTTGCTGGGTTGCCATAATCTGCAATTGTCGAATACGCCATATAAAAGCTGTCTGCACCAATAGGTTGATGCCTTTTAGCATGTATTAGCATTGATAAATACAATTGCATTAACCTCATATTCTTTAGTGCCAATACGTCTTTAATCTCATCAGCATATAGCTCAATAGTTGTGTTACCATTTTTAAGTCCAATTGTTGTATTGAATACATACTTAACAATTTTCTTTGTTTCACGCTTTATGTGACGTTCTGATGAGCTAACAAGTCTATTATAATTACGTTTACTATTTAGCATGATTTCATTAATGATTTGCTCAACGTAATATGACTCATTACCTTGCCCTTTTAAATAAATAGCAATTAGTAGCGTGTACTTATTACGTGTGTCGGGATATATCAACGTTTTATCTTGTAACATTTTGATAATATCTGTTTCAGCATGTTCTATTTGTTTTTCTGTTAAATCAAGCATATTAACTACGCCCGTAAATGTACGTGCCTCATCTTTAGTTAAGAATTTGCACAACTGATGATATATTTCTTCTGCTTGTATCTCGTACAAGTCTTTAAGGTTGTTTTTAGTTTTAAATCTAACTGTATCAAGTTGTTTAATATTATGAATATGATTATTATTAAGTGCTTTAAAATTAGAACTAAAATAATCAACAAAATAGCAACGTTTACCAGTCTTTTGATGTATACCCAATGGTAGCTTTACGCCCTGTGTTGCTGTAGGTCGAAACTCAATATCTGATGTGCTATAACCTGTTCTCTCTAATACTTCACGATAGAACGCACGTAAGTACTCAACGTGTATCACATCATCAAAGAATAAATAAACGTGATAACCCTTGTTACCACTATAAGCAACGGGTATATACTCTTTTGAAATACCAAACTCACTAATTAACGACCAGACCAACACACGCACATCATTACGTGCTTGTGCTTTACTATATGATCCAGTATCAATATCAAAACATAAATACTTAGAATAGACATCGCCACTGAATATGCCAATAGTTTTAGTACCTTGTAAATGGCTAATCAAATGACTACGTGCTAAACCATTATGCTTAACATAATAACTGCCATCGCTTTGCTGTTCGATACGTTTCTGTTTACTACTAATAAACAACTTCTCAAAGGCTTGCACAAGTGTAATATCTGTAACCTGTGCCATATAGTACTCCTTTGCTATAGTTGTAATAATCCCTAATGGGACAAATAAATATAATACATAGTACTTTATGTTACGTTTTGTACATATGCATAAAAAAATTATATAATTGTGTTCTACTTAGTAACCTTTTTTAACTAAAAAATTCTCAATCTTATCTAGGTTTTCTATTCCAAAGTTGTGACGATTAATAACGTAACGTCGTAAGTTTGTATAATCTACTTCAATATCTTCTGCAATAAGATTGTATTTAGGTTCATAGTTCTCACGCCAATATTTTACTAATCTTTTACGAATATCAGAATTACGTTCTGCCCTTTCTTCCCTAGTTGCCACTGCCATATTTACCACCTCCTATACGTGATATATTGCTATAATACATTAACTAATCTTTTCTAACAACAGATAAAGGGTGTAAATATTGTTATAACGTAAAAGTTTTATCTTTATCTGTTAAGCATACACATACAAGTCTTTGCCCTCTTTCAATCAATACATATCTTTCTATATTGTGCATTTGCATAGGTTTGCCCTCCTTTCTTTATTTGATTACATAACTAATATAACAGTTGTTTTGTCCTATTCATTTTTAGTATTGATTTATAGATATCTTCATATCCTCCACCCCAAAAATGATTACTAGTTCATTTTACTTTTGGTTGCATCTCGGTACATCTCGGTACATTTCGTTATATCTCGTTAGCATTTTGTTGCAATATTGGTACAAAATGTGCTAGTCTTTAATCATTAACAAAAACAATTGTACTTTTTGACTTACCACCAATAAACCTAGTCAGTTTATTGAAAATAGTAAGGATCATAATTAATTCGTAACAAGCTAGTCACTTCTTACGAATAACAGCTACCTAGTTCTCTTCTCGTTCTGGGTGGCTTTTTTTTATACATAAAAATCCCTTAACACTTTACGTATCTTGATGATGTGTCTTGTATTGCGTGTTGCAATCATCACAAATCGTTGTCATGAACCTTTAAAGTATTAAGGGATTACTAATTATATTTAGTTAAAACTAGCTAATTAACGTAACTAGCGCTGTAAGAAAATCAAACATACTTGCAAGG
>NZ_VUNO01000012.1:0-15390 GCF_009695665.1 Staphylococcus sp. McC-251-APC-3A2 | reverse complement strand
TGTATAATAGTTATACATGATATTGTCTGGTGACTATAGCAAGGAGGTCACACCTGTTCCCATGCCGAACACAGAAGTTAAGCTCCTTAGCGCCGATGGTAGTCGGACTTACGTTCCGCAAGAGTAGAACGTTGCCAGGCAATTAAGACCCGAAAGGGTCTCTTTTTTTGCATCAAAAAGGAGCTTAACTTCCAGTTCGAAGAACTGTAAACTGACAAAAGAAAGCGTTTGAAGCTGACGAAGTGAGCGAAAGACGAAACGAGCTTACAAGTGGTAAGTGAGTGAGGAAAGCGTGAAACTGAGAAAAGATGCGAGCGCTTGTCTAAAGTCAGGAAAGCTCCTTAGCGCCGAAGGTAGCTGACTTACGTTCCGCAAGAGTAGGACGTTGCCAGGCAATTAAATAGGATGCGATGAGCCGAGACCGAGAGGTCTCTTTTTTTGTATTAAAAGGAACTTAACTTCCAGTTCGAAGAACTGCAAACTGACAAAAGAAAGCGCTTGAAGCTGACGAAGTGAACGAAAGACGAAACGAGCTTACAAGTGGTAAGTGAGTGAGGAAAGCGTGAAACTGAGAAAAGATGCGAGCGCTTGTCTAAAGTCAGGAAAGGTTCTTAGCGCCGAAGGTAGCCGACTTACGTTCCGCAAGAGTAGGACGTTGCCAGGCAATTAAGACCCGAAAGGGTCTTTTTTTGCATCAAAAGAATTTTAACTGCATGGGTTGATGTATAAATACTATTAATTTTAAAAAGTAATCATGATACTTTGACGGTATGGTCTTCAAGTGCGCTCATTTTTTTATGTTATTATGTTAAAATGTAGAAGATTAAAACGTTATATTGTTGTATAAGCAGATGTGTATTTTACTATATAATAGTAGGATTGTAATGAAACAAAAATATAGAAATAGAAATTGAAAAGTGAGGATAAGTATGAGTGAATCATTGTTACATAAATTGAAAGGATTATTAGCTGAAGAACCTATTTCATTACATGTACCTGGACATAAAAATATGACTATCGGATACTTAAACCAATTGAATTTTAAAATGGATATGACAGAAATTACAGGACTTGATGACTTACATTCCCCTGAGTCTGTAATAGCTGAAAGTATGCAAAGAGTTACCAAACATCCTGATTATGACGCTTATTATTTAGTAAATGGTACCACTTCAGGAATATTGTCTGTAATTCAAGCATTTTCCTCAAAAAAAGGGGATTATGCGATAGTGCGGAATGCACATAAATCTGTGTTTCATGCATTAGATTTAATAAAGGCAAAAGCACAATTATTAAAAATGGATATTAGTGATGCTACGAATCAATATCTAGGACCTAACAAAACGTCATTATACGATCAAGTTAAAGATAGTAAGCTATCAGTATTTACTTATCCTAATTATTATGGTGAATGTTTTGATATTAAATCTGTTATGGAATGTTTAAAATCATTGAAAATACCAACGCTAATCGATGAAGCACATGGTGCACATCTAGGTTTAGAACATTTCCCTGAGACAACATTAAACTTGGGCGCGGATTATGTTGTGCAATCATATCATAAAACATTGCCATCACTAACGATGAGTTCAGTGATATTTATTCATAAAAATGCACCTTATAGAGAAGAGGTCATAAAATATTTATCTTATTTTCAATCTTCTAGTCCATCTTATCTATTAATGAGTAGCTTAGAACTCGCGCAAAAATTTTATGAAGACTATAATAGTGAACATTTTTTTCAAAAAAGAAAACAACTGATTCAACGATTAAAAAGCAAAGGGTTAGAAGTTGTTGAGGTTGATGATCCACTGAAAATAAATGTAAGATGTAAGGGATATAATGGCTATGAATTGCAATCATACTTTGAAACACAGCATATTTATGTTGAATTGGCTGATGAGCTTCAAGTATTAATGGTCTTGCCATTATGGCATGAAGATGATCAATACCCATTTGATGAACTATTATCAAGGATTGAAAAAATCCAATTAGTAGAGAGACTGCAGGATATAAATACTAGCATACCGTATAGAACTGAAAGTAGTGTGTACTATGGTGGCGAAATACAGCATGTGCGAAAAATAGACATTAAATATGCTGGAAATAAAATATTAGCCAATCACATTGTGCCATATCCTCCTGGTGTTCCGTTAATGTTTAAGGGAGAAAAAATAACAGAAGATATGGTAAAATTAATGGATTATTGGTGTGAACATCATCAAAGAGTTGAAGGAATTAAAAATTTAAAAATAGAAATTAAGGATGAATAAGATGTCAGCTTTTATAACTTTTGAAGGACCAGAAGGTTCTGGAAAAACAACTGTGATACAACAAGTTGCAGAAAAACTAAAACATGAATATCATATTGTACTTACGAGAGAGCCAGGAGGCGTAAAGACAGGAGAGCAGATAAGAGAAGTATTACTCGAGGGAGAAGACATGGATGATCGGACTGAAGCATTGTTATTTGCTGCATCAAGACGCGAACATCTTGTAGGCAAAGTTATCCCAGCATTAGATAATGGTAATATTGTTTTATGTGATCGCTATATTGATAGTTCATTAGCATATCAAGGGTATGCAAGGGGTATAGGTATAGAAGAAGTTAAATCTATTAATGAATTTGCGATTAATGGATTATATCCAGATTTAACTATCTATCTAGATGTAAGTGTCGAAGTCGGTAGAGAGAGAATACTAAAAAATCAAAGAAATCAAAATCGTTTAGATCAAGAAGATGTAAAATTTCATGAAAAAGTAGTTGAAGGTTATAAAAAGATTATTCATAATGAGTCTGAACGCTTTATTGTAATTAATGCGGATCAAAGTATAGATAAAGTAGTGAATACAACGTATGAATCTATCACCAATTATTTAGAAAAATTATGATATAATATTCAAAAGAGGTGTTTAGTATGAAAATGATTATAGCAATCGTACAAGACCAGGATAGTCAGGAACTTTCGGACAAACTTGTTAAACATAATTTTAGAGCGACAAAACTTGCAACAACAGGTGGATTTTTAAGAGCAGGCAACACAACGTTCTTATCAGGTGTAGAAGATAATCGTGTCGATGAAATGCTACAGGTTATTAATGATACTTGTGGTAATAGAGAACAACTTGTATCGCCGATTACCCCGATGGGTGGAAGCGCTGATTCATATATACCTTATCCAGTTGAAGTGGAAGTTGGCGGCGCAACGGTATTTGTTATGCCAGTAGAAGCGTTCCATCAATTCTAAAAATATGGTTGCTGTATATGGTAACTTTTCGAATTACATGTTGCTAAGTGATTAGCTAATGTTAAATGTAATTTGTTAAGGCACTGTGTATTAGCAGCCTTTTTATATAAAGGAGCAACATTATCATGGATGAATTAGAAAGACTGACAAAAGCATATCAATCTAATAAACTATCGCATGCATATTTATTTGAAGGTGACGATGGACAGACAATGCAACAAGTTGCTATCGATTTTTCTAAAATGATTTTATGTGGTGAAGAAAATCAATGTCAGTTAAAAGTAGAAACATTTAATCATCCAGATTTTATGTATGTGTCTTCTGAAGAAACGACAATAAAAAAGGATCAAATAGAGCAATTAGTCCATCATATGAATCAATTGCCTATTGAAGGAAATTATAAAGTATATATTATAGAATCCTTTGAAAAATTAACGATTCAAGGTGAAAATAGTATATTAAAATTTCTAGAAGAGCCTCCAAATAATACAATTGCCATTTTATTAACTACGAAACCAGAGCAAATTTTAGACACAATTCACTCGAGATGTCAGCATGTTTATTTTAAACCAATTAATAAATTAAATTTTATAGATAGATTAGTGGAGCGAGAAATCACACGACCTGTTGCGGAATTGTTAAGCGCCTATACAACACAGATAGAGACTGCAGTTGCGTTAAACGAAGACTCAGACTTAATGGCACTGCGAAAGAGTATCATTAAATGGTGTCAGTTAATATTGAAAAATCGTTCTATGGCATTAATAGCAATTGTTGATTTATTGAAACAAGCTAAAAACAGACGCTTACAGTTATTATCATTGGCAGCAGTTAACAGTTTCTTTGAAGATATTATGCATGCTAAAGTAGGATTAGAAGATGAAATGATATTTCAAGATTTACAGGTGGAAATTAAACAATACGCACAAAATTTAACATATAATCAGATTGTTTTAATGTTTGATCAGTTAACTGAAGCACATAAAAAATTAAATCAAAATGTAAATCCAACATTAGTATTTGAACAAATCGTTATAAAAGGGGTGAAATAATTATGCAAAACGTAGTAGGTATACACTTTCAACACGCAGGTAAAATGGAATATTACTCACCACAAAATTTTGACTTAAGTTTGGGTGAGTGGGTTGTTGTTGAATCAAAACGAGGATTAGAAGTTGGAAGAGTGAAGTATGAACCTTTAAATGTAGCTGATGAAGATGTCGCATTACCTTTAAAACAGATTGTTCGTAAAGCTACAGAAAAAGATATAGTACAATACGAACAAAATGAACATGATGCAAAAGATGCTTTGAATTTGTGCAAAGATATCATTCAACAACAGCATTTGGATATGCGTTTAGTAAATTGTGAATTTACTTTGGATAAATCGAAAGTTATTTTTAATTTTACATCAGATGAGCGTGTAGATTTTAGAAAATTAGTGAAGGTATTAGCTCAAAAATTGAGAACAAGAATAGAATTAAGACAAATCGGTGTTAGAGATGAAGCAAAATTATTGGGGGGCATTGGACCTTGTGGTCGTTCGTTATGTTGTTCGACTTTTTTAGGTGACTTTGAACCAGTTTCGATAAAAATGGCTAAAGATCAGAATTTATCATTAAATCCTTCAAAGATTTCTGGTGCTTGTGGTCGGCTTATGTGCTGTTTAAAATATGAAAATGACTATTATGAAGAAGCAAGAGCTCAGTTACCAGATGTTGGGGATGTCATTGAAACGCCAGAAGGTAATGGTAGAGTTGTGGGCTTAAATATTTTAGATATATCTATGCAGGTTAAAATAGAGGGTCTTGAACAACCATTAGAATATAAAATGGAAGAATTAGAAACATTAAATTAGGAGGCCGTGACAACATTGAATCGAAGCGACATATTTGAAAATCTAGCTCATTTAGAGGAAAACATTAATCAAATTAATCGTGACATGTTAAATTTAAAAAATCTTACAGTAGCATTAATTGAAGAAAATGTCGCATTACAAATAGAGAATGAGAATTTAAAAACATTAATAGGTAAAGAAGAAAAAACTAAAAAAATAGAAAATGATAAAAAAGATCAACCTAAACGCCCATTACGTAGCAAAGATAATTTAGCGATGCTATACAAAGAAGGCTTCCATATATGCAATGGAGAGCTATTTGGCAAACATAGAAAAGGCGACGACTGTCTGTTTTGTCTCGAAGTATTAAGTGAGTAGTATAAATATCATTTATAAAAATAGAAAAATATGGAGTTGAGGATGAGAAAAGCGATAGGCTTCATTAGCGAAGCATCGTAAACTCATCCTCTTTTTTGGAGGTTACAAAAATGTTAATGGAAAATGAGAGGTATGATTTTTTATTAAAAGAGAAATTAGAAATTATACAAAATGATGATGTTTTTTCTTTTTCAACGGATGCTTTGTTACTCGCGCATTTTACAAAAGTAAAGAAAAAAGATGTCATTATGGATCTGTGTTCAGGTAATGGTGTTATTCCTTTGTTACTATCTCATAAAGGAAATCAATTTATTGAAGGTATCGAAATACAAGCACAATTAGTGAACATGGCTAAAAGAAGTATTGCTCACAATCATCTGAACAAAAGAATTCATATGTATCATATGGATTTGAAGCAAGCACATCATAAGTTTAAACCATCACAGTATAGTCTTGTTACATGTAATCCTCCGTATTTTAAAGTGAATCAACAATTTCAGCATCAAAAAGATGCACATAAAATTGCGAGACATGAGATAATGTGTACATTGGATGATTGTTGTTTTGAGGCGCGGCATTTATTGAAAGAAGGCGGTAGGTTTTTAATTGTCCATCGTGCTGACCGTCTTATGGATGTCTTAAGTAGTATGAGACATTATCGAATAGAACCTAAGAAGCTTTATTTTATTTATAGTAAACCTGGTAAAGTAGCTCAAACAATTGTAGTTGAGGGTAGAAAAGGTGGTAACCAAGGTTTAGACATACAGCAACCATTCTATATATATAATGAAGATGGAACATATTCAGAAGAAATGAGAGAAATCTATTATGGATAAGCATTTTATTTATATCGTTAGATGTAAAGATGGAAGTTTATATACTGGTTATGCAAAAGATATAGAACAAAGAATAGCAAAACATAATAGCGGTCAAGGTGCTAAATATACTAAAATAAGACGGCCAGTAGAGTTAGTTTATCAAGAAATGTTTGATACTAAATCAGAAGCTATGAAGCGAGAATATGAAATCAAAACATTTTCTAGACAGAAAAAATTACAGCTGATAAGTGAGGGATAGAAGTATGGCGACATTGTATTTAGTAGGTACACCAATTGGAAATTTAGCTGATATTACATATAGAGCAGTTGATATTTTACGAACAGTAGACTTGATTGCATGTGAAGATACACGTGTGACAAAAAAGCTTTGTGCGCATTATGATATACACGCACCGTTGAAATCATATCATGACCATAATAAAGCACAGCAGACGGAATACCTCATTCAGCAATTACAGGAAGGGGTTAATATTGCGTTAGTGTCAGATGCTGGGCTACCTTTGATAAGTGATCCTGGATACGAACTTGTAGTAGCTGCTAGAAATAATGGAATCAGAGTTGAGACCGTACCTGGGCCAAATGCCGGGTTAACCGCATTGATGGCAAGTGGGTTACCCTCATTTACATACACGTTTCTTGGGTTTTTACCAAGGAAAGAAAAGGCGAAATATGATTTATTAGAACAACGCATGTTTCAAGATAGTACTTTGATTATTTATGAATCACCGCACCGTGCTAAAGATACATTAAAGACCATTTATAAAATAGATGCGCAAAGAAATGTATCAATAGGTAGGGAATTGACCAAAAAATTCGAAGAAATTATCACGGATAAAGTGGAAAACTTACTAATGAAACTAGATGAAGGAGAAATACTTACAAAAGGCGAATTTGTCATCATCATTGAAGGGGACATTGCAGCAGAAGATACGTCTTGGTTTGAAAATATGTCTATACATGAACACGTTGGACATTATATTAATAAGAATATGAAACCTAAAGCAGCGATTAAACAAGTTGCAGAAGACAGGCAAATGAAGACAAGTGAAGTATATGATGTATATCATAATGTATAAAACGCAAGCTTACAAAATGCAATGCTAAAAAGAAAATTAAATAATAACTTTTTTGAAATTTTATCAATAAAACCAAGCGAAAAATTCCCATAACAAGCTTGATTTATGGTAATGTAGATAAGATAGAGATTATTTATCATGTTGTAAAATGAGTGAAAATTGCTAACGGACAAATACTTAATTTTATGCTAAATTAAACGTATTAAAATGATTAATAAATATAAATTGAACACTTATCTGCTTCATTGAAAATAAAAATAAATTTAGATATATTTGAAGTGAAAGAAACGAGGAGGAACATTGATGGCGAAAGAAACATTTTATATCACTACACCTATATATTATCCGAGTGGGAATTTACATATCGGTCATGCATATACAACTACAGCTGGTGATGTCATCGCACGTTATAAAAGAATGCAAGGCTATGATGTTCGATATTTAACAGGAACGGATGAACATGGTCAAAAAATACAGGAAAAAGCGCAAAAAGCAGGGAAATCAGAATTAGATTATTTGGATGAAATGATTTCAGGCATCAAAGCGTTATGGAAAAAGTTAGAGATATCCAATGATGACTTTATTCGTACAACTGAAGCGCGTCATAAAGAAGTTGTACAACAAATATTTGAACGCTTATTGGCACAAGGTGACATATATCTTGGTGAATACGAAGGCTGGTATTCTGTACCGGATGAAACGTATTATACGGAAACACAACTTGTTGATCCTGTATATGAGAATGGTGCAATTGTCGGAGGTAAAAGCCCTGATTCTGGACACGAAGTAGAATTGGTAAAAGAAGAAAGCTATTTCTTTAATTTATCAAAATATACTGACCGCTTATTAGAATTTTATGATGAAAATCCAGATTTTATTCAACCACCGTCTCGTAAAAATGAGATGATTAATAATTTCATCAAACCAGGATTAGAAGATTTAGCAGTATCTCGTACATCATTTGACTGGGGTATTCATGTTAAATCGAATCCAAAGCATGTTGTTTATGTGTGGATTGATGCGCTAGTAAACTACATATCATCACTTGGTTATTTATCAGATGATGATAGCTTGTTTAAAAAATATTGGCCTGCAGATATCCATATTATGGCGAAGGAAATTGTTAGATTCCATTCCATTATCTGGCCGATTTTATTGATGGCTTTAGATATTCCATTACCTAAAAAAGTCTTTGCTCATGGTTGGATTTTAATGAAAGACGGCAAAATGAGTAAATCAAAAGGAAACGTAGTAGATCCTAACGTATTGATTGATCGTTATGGCTTAGATGCAACACGTTATTATTTAATGCGTGAATTACCATTTGGTTCTGACGGCGTATTTACTCCAGAAGGCTTCGTAGAACGTACAAATTATGATTTAGCTAATGATTTAGGTAACCTAGTTAACCGTACAATTTCAATGGTTAATAAATATTTTAATGGCGAACTACCAGCTTATGAAGGTCCTAAACACGAATTAGACGAAGAAATGGAACAATTGGCACTTGATACAGTGAAAACGTTCCATGAAAATATGGATAATTTACAATTCTCAGTGGCACTTTCAACAATATGGAAATTTATAAGTAGAACGAATAAATATATCGATGAAACAACACCTTGGATTTTAGCAAAAGATGAGAACCAGAAAGACATGCTTGGAAATGTTATGGCTCATTTAGTAGAGAATATTCGTATCATTGCAGTGCTATTAAGACCATTCTTAACAAATGCGCCAAGACAAATTTTTGAACAGTTAAATATCAATTCACCTGAATTATATGAATTTAACAGTATAGAACATTATGGTGCGTTAACAGAGCCTATTATGGTAAGTAGTAAACCGCAACCTATTTTCCCACGCTTAGAAAGTGATGCTGAAATAGAATATATCAAGCAATCTATGCAACCAGATAAGGTCGAAGAAGCGCAAGAAGAAGTACCTAGTAAAGCAAAAATTGATATCAAAGATTTTGATAAGGTAGAAATCAAAGCGGCCACGATTATTGATGCTGAGAATGTAAAAAAATCTGATAAATTATTAAAAATCCAAGTTGATTTAGATAATGAACAACGTCAAATCGTTTCAGGCATTGCTAAGTTCTATCAACCTGAAGATATTATCGGGAAAAAAGTTGCGGTAGTTACCAACTTGAAGCCGGCTAAATTAATGGGTCGAAAATCAGAAGGTATGATTTTATCTGCTGAAAAAGATGGTGTACTTACACTGGTAAGCCTTCCGAATGCAATTCCAAATGGTGCAGTAATTAAGTAATCATTAGATAAAGGGAGCGATTTAATATGCTAATCGATACACATGTTCATTTAAATGCAGAACAATATGATGAAGATTTAGAAGCGGTTATTGAGCGCGCAAGAGATAATGGCGTAGATCGTATGTTTGTAGTAGGCTTTGATACACCGACTGTTGAACGTACAATGGAGCTAATTGATCAATACGACTTTATATACGGTATTATTGGATGGCACCCTGTAGATGCTATTGATTGCACAGAAGAAAGATTGGCATGGATAGAAAAGTTGGCAGCACACCCTAAAGTTATTGGAATTGGTGAAACTGGTTTAGATTATCACTGGGATAAATCTCCAAAAGATGTCCAACAAGCTCTGTTCAGAAAGCAAATTGCGTTAGCTAAACGCGTTAATCTACCAATCATTATTCATAATAGAGAGGCAACACAAGACTGTGTAGATATTTTAAAAGAAGAGCATGCAGAAGAAATTGGCGGTATTATGCATAGCTTTAGTGCGTCACCTGAGATTGCAGATGATGTCATTAATAAATTGAATTTCTATGTATCTTTAGGAGGCCCTGTCACATTTAAAAATGCGAAGCAGCCTAAAGAAGTTGCTAAACATGTACCATTTGATAGATTATTAGTTGAAACAGACGCACCGTTCCTATCTCCACATCCATACAGAGGGAAGCGAAATGAACCAGCACGTGTAACTTTGGTAGCTGAACAAATTGCTGAGTTACGCGAAATTAGCTATGAGGAAGTTTGCCGTCAAACAACTGAAAATGCTGAACGGTTATTTAAATTAAAAGCATAAAGATATTATTTTAAAGGTATCGGTCTGAAATATGGCTTAGTTGGTATATGAATACTAAGAGTAACCATAATTTGAGCCGGTACCTTTTTATTTTTTCTGAAATGAAGTAAAAAATGAAAGGTGTCACAATAAATGAAGATAAATGAATTTATTGTAGTAGAGGGAAGAGATGATACAGAGCGGGTAAAAAACGCTGTTGATTGCGACACAATTGAAACAAATGGAAGTGCAATTGATGAAAAAACGTTGAATGTGATTGCACAAGCATATGAAACACGAGGTGTCATTGTTTTAACAGATCCTGATTTCCCAGGTGATAAAATTCGTAATACAATAAAAAAGCATATTCCAGGGGTTAAACATGCTTATATTGATCGAGAAAAAGCCAAGAGTAAACGTGGTAAAATAGGTGTCGAACATGCAAAAATCGAAGATATCAAAGAAGCTTTGATTCATGTGAGCACGCCATTCGAAGAGGGATATGAAAGCATCAATAAGGATGTTTTGATTGATCTTGGATTAATTATAGGTAAAGACGCACGCAGAAAAAGGGAAATTTTAGGAAGAAAACTTCATATCGGCCATTCTAACGGGAAACAACTACTTAACAAGTTAAATGCTTTTGGTTATACAGAAGAAGACGTTAGAAATGCCTTGAAAGATAATAAAGGAAGTGAAGAATAATTGGATATGAAAGATATTGCCACACCATCGCGAACAAAAGCACTTCTAAATCATTATGGTTTTAGCTTCAAAAAAAGTTTAGGCCAAAACTTTTTAATTGATGTCAACATTATCCATAATATTATAGATGCGAGTAATATAGATGAACGTACGGGTGTTATTGAAGTAGGTCCAGGTATGGGGTCACTGACAGAACAATTGGCTAAAAGTGCAAAAAAAGTAATCGCTTTTGAAATTGATCAACGCTTAATACCAGTACTGAATGAAACAATGGCACCATATAAAAATGTTACGGTGATCAATGAAGATATATTGAAAGCGGATATTGCACATTATGTGACACATGAACTAGCAGATTGTGAGCAAATTTTAGTTGTTGCTAATTTACCATATTATATAACTACACCTATTTTATTAAACTTAATGCAACAAAAATTACCAATTGATGGTTATGTAGTAATGATGCAAAAAGAAGTTGGTGAACGATTAAACGCTGAGGTAGGAACAAAAGCTTATGGATCCTTATCTATAGTTGCGCAGTTTTATACCGAAACCAGCAAAGTGTTGACTGTACCGAAGACAGTATTCTTACCACCTCCAAACGTAGATTCAATCGTAGTGAAGTTAATGAAACGTGAACAACCACTTGTCGATGTAGACGACGAAGATAAATTTTTCAAATTGTCTAAAGCTGCATTCGGGCAAAGAAGAAAAACCATCAACAATAATTATCAAAGTTTGTTTGTTGATGGAAAAGCAAATAAAGAGATAATTGTAAATTGGTTAGAAGCTAGTGGCATTAACCCTAAAAGACGTGGGGAAACGCTTTCTATAAAAGAATTTGCAAATTTATATAATGAATTGAAAAATTTCCCGGAATTGGAATTTTAAATGATTGACAACTGCGTATGACCTTGCTAAAATTGACGTTTATTTGACAAAATCGCGCTAAATGTGTTATTATACAATATGTAGCGAGGTGGAGCAATATGCCAAAATCTATTGGAGACATCAAAAATTCACTTGATTGTCAATTAGGAAACCGTATTGTACTGAAAGCGAATGGTGGTCGTAAAAAAACAATTGAGCGTAGCGGTGTTTTAAAAGAAACTTACCCATCTGTTTTTATTGTTGAACTAGACCAAGATATTCATAATTTTGAGCGTGTATCATATACATACACTGACGTTTTAACAGAAAACGTACAAGTTTCTTTTGAAGATGATAATCATCAAGAAGCAATTGCACACTAAATAGCAGTAATATAAATTGAAAATTTGGTTCAAGTAACCATGTTTTTATTTCAGACATTAATATGAGATTGATTAGAAAAAGGTATGTTGGTGAATAGTCATCAATATACCTTTTTCTTTTGAAATATTATAGAATTCATCAGAATTAAAGAGATATAGTTTTATTACGTCAAAATATTATTGTAAAATAAGGAACTAACTGGTTGAATGATACGTTAAGGTGCTTAAAGTGATAAGCAAGGTAAATTGGGCAATAAACTTATAAAATTTTGAAAAAAGAATAACGCAAGTATAACAATATGTTAAAATCATTTTATTACCATATCGAATTGAAAGAGGGTGGGAATATGATTTATGAGACTGCGCCAGCAAAAATAAATTTAACGTTGGACACACTCTTCAAACGAGATGATGGTTTTCATGAAGTTGAAATGATTATGACAACGATTGATCTTAATGATCGTTTATCTTTTGAACTGCGCAAAGATAAAAAAATAGTTGTGGACGTAGAGCAAAGTTATGTTCCCTCCGATAATAAAAATTTAGCTTACAAAGCTGCAGAGTTAATGAAAGAAACTTATAATTTAAAGCAAGGTGTTACGATTACAATAGATAAAGATATACCAGTTTCAGCTGGCCTTGCAGGTGGATCGACAGACGCTGCTGCAACATTAAGAGGAATGAATCGACTATATAAGCTAAATAGACCTTTAGAAGAATTGTGTGAGTTAGGCATACAAATAGGAACTGATATTCCTTTTTGTATATATGGGAGAACCGCTTTTTGTAGAGGAAAAGGGGAATTGATTAGATTTATGAACAAGCCGCCTTCTGCATGGGTGATTGTTGCTAAGCCAGATTTAGGCATTTCCTCTCCTGATATTTTTAAAAAGTTAGATTTAACTCAAGAACATGAGGTTTATACTGAAACTTGTAAAGAAGCTTTGGATACGGGGAATTATGAATTATTATGTAATAGTCTTTCAAACAGATTGGAACCCATCTCTGGAGAAATGTATTCAGATATTTATAAAATCAAAGAAAATATGCTTAAAAATGGAGCAGATGGTGCTCTAATGAGTGGGAGTGGTCCAACCGTTTATGGATTAACACAAAAAGAACGTCAAGCCAGGCATGTGTATAATGCGGTCAATGGCTGTTGTAACGAAGTATATATTGCAAGATTATTAGGTTAGTGAGAAGGGATGAATAAAATGCGCTATAAAAGAAGTGAACGTATTGTTTATATGACACAATACTTGATGAACAACCCCAATAAATTAATACCTTTAACATTTTTTGTACAAAAATTTAAACAAGCAAAATCATCCATCAGTGAAGATGTACAAATTATTAAATCTACTTTTCAAAAAGAAAAACTGGGCACGGTGATAACGACTGCCGGAGCAAGTGGTGGAGTTACTTATAAACCACAGATGAGTAAAGCAGAAGCAAGTGAAGTTGTAGATGAAGTCATCGAACTTCTGCAAGAAAAGGACAGACTTTTGCCAGGTGGTTATTTATTCTTATCGGATTTAATGGGTAATCCCACTTTATTGAATAAGGTTGGAAAATTAATTGCAACGCTTTATATGGATCAAGAGTTGGATGCGATTGTAACTATCGCTACAAAAGGGATCTCACTAGCAAATGCAGTAGCGAATGTTTTAAATTTACCTGTAGTAGTGATAAGGAAAGATAATAAAGTAACCGAAGGCTCTACGGTCTCTATAAATTATGTGTCGGGTTCCACTAGAAAGATAGAAACGATGGTATTATCTAAGCGTACATTACCAGAAAACTCTAACGTTCTCGTTGTGGATGATTTTATGCGTGCAGGTGGTTCTATTAACGGTGTGATGAATTTAATGAATGAGTTTAAGGCACATGTTAAAGGGGTATCCGTATTAGTAGAATCAAAAGAAGTTAAGCAAAGATTAATTGAAGATTATACTTCCTTAGTTAGATTGTCTGATGTAGATGAATACAATCAGGAATTTAAAGTGGAAAAAGGCAACAGTTTAACTAAATTTACTTAAAGGAGCGGATCAACATCATGAAAGTAGTCAACACTTCAAAAGCACCAGAAGCATTGGGTCCATACTCACATGCAACGGTCATTAACGGGCTTGTGTTTACATCAGGACAAATCCCATTAAATTTAGATGGCGAAATTGTCAGTGATGATGTAAAAGCACAAACAAAGCAAGTCTTAGAAAATGTAAAAGTTGTATTAAATGAAGCTGGATCAAACATAGATTCAGTAATTAAAGCAACAATATTCATTGCTGATATGAATGAATTTCAAAATATAAATGAAGTTTATGGTGAATATTTTGCGGAACATCAACCGGCAAGAAGTTGTGTTGAAGTCGCAAGATTGCCTAAAGATGTAAAAGTTGAAATTGAAGTCATCGCAGAAGTGAAGTAATTTAAAGGATTTATAATTTTTGATGAAATTGTTAAGCTTCTAACAAAGAGATACTAGGGGGGCTCACTACATGAAAGTGACAGATGTAAGACTTAGAAAAATACAAACAGATGGAAGAATGAAAGCTTTAGTTTCAATAACTCTAGATGAATCATTTGTGGTGCATGATTTAAGAGTGATTGAAGGCAACTCAGGTCTATTCGTCGCAATGCCAAGTAAAAGAACACCAGATGGTGAATTTCGTGATATCGCGCATCCAATTAATTCAGAAATGAGACAAGAAATTCAAGATGCGGTTATGAAAGTTTATGACGAAACGGATGAAGTTATCCCTGATAAAAATGCTCAATCATCAGAAGAAACAAATGACGAAGCTTAATATATAAGACGAATCAAATTAAAAAAAGGGTTTGGGATATAAATCTCAATCTCAAAATAAAAGGATGTTCATCTTTTGTGGTGGGCAGATAATTAAAAGTAACTAATTTTATATTTAACTTAATCATAACACGTAGTAATCACTACATTCATTTAAGCGTACAGTTAATTATTAATTGTGCGCTTTTT
>NZ_VUNO01000011.1:0-17141 GCF_009695665.1 Staphylococcus sp. McC-251-APC-3A2 | reverse complement strand
CAACGAAGGTAGCAATGGCTAAAGTAATTAAAGCTTTTAAACTTAAACCTGACTGTCATTGTACATCGAAATATCTGAATAACCTCATTGAGCAAGATCACCGTCATATTAAAGTAAGAAAGACAAGGTATCAAAGTATCAATACAGCAAAGAATACTTTAAAAGGTATTGAATGTATTTACGCTCTATATAAAAAGAACCGCAGGTCTCTTCAGATCTACGGATTTTCGCCATGCCACGAAATTAGCATCATGCTAGCAAGTTAAGCGAACACTGACATGATAAATTAGTGGTTAGCTATATTTTTTTACTTTGCAACTGAACCTTAATGAAAATATTTTAGATCATAATGTTTCAATAGCACATCGCGGAGCTAGTGGTTATGCTCCCGAGCATACATTTTATGCTTATGATAAATCTCATAAAGAATTCAATGCAGATTATATTGAGTTAGACTTACAAATGACTAAAGATGGAAATTTAATTGCAATGCATGATGAAGATGTTGAGCGTACTACAGGTCATAAAGGAAGAGTTGAAGATTATACTACCAAAGAGCTAAAACAAATGGACGTTGGAAGTTGGTTTAATAAAAAATATTCGCAATACGCCAAAAAGGAATATAAAGGGGCAAAAATCCCTACTTTAGAAGAAATACTAGATCGTTATGGTGATAATGCAAACTATTATATAGAAACAAAATCACCAGATGTTTATCCAGGAATGGAAGAGAAACTGTTACATAGTTTGGAAAAACACAATTTATTAAGTAATCAGAAATTAAATAAAGGTCAAGTTGTCATTCAATCATTTTCGCAAGAAAGTTTATTAAAAGTTGCAAATATGAATAATCAAATCCCATTAGTCCAATTAGTAGATAAAGATAAGTTATCAACATTTACGGATGAAGATTTAAAATTCATTTCATCATATGCTATAGGGGTAGGGCCAGATTACAGTGATTTAGATGAACAAATGGTACAGAAATTGCATAATTATAATTTGAAAGTACATCCTTATACTGTGAATACTGAAAAAGATATGCAGCAAATGTTAAACATTGGGGTTGACGGTGTATTCTCTAATTATATTGATAACTATATTAAATTAAAATAATAAACAGAAAATTATGTCAGTTCTTTAAAAATTAATTATTAATTTTTATGAAAGAATGAAGTAGTTATTGCAGCTTTAGATATAAATAATAATTTACCGAGCGATGAAATAAAAATGATGATTGAATTTTGTTACCAATATTATAAAAAACCGAAACAATATCATTTTATATTTTATTTATTTGAGAAAGGGTATTAAAAATAATAGGAGGGATATTGTGAAAATTAAAACTTTAGGTGTTTTACTAGCGTCAGGCATTATACTTGGAGGATGTGCCCAAGGTAGTGATGATAGTAACGAAAACAAGAAACAAGATCAAACTGAACAAAAAGATAAAAAAGCTTCAACTAATGAAGAAGCAAATTCAAATAAATCTTCAATTGCACTTAAAGATATTCAAACAACACCTGAAAAAGCCATTGAAATAGCACAAAAAGAATATAAAGGTGATGTTAAAGAAATCGCGTTTGAAAAAGAGCATGGAGAATGGGCATATAAAATAGCGCAAGTTAATAATACAGATGAATCTGAAGTAATCATTCAAGACAAAGATCAAAAAGTAGCTAACAAAGAAAAAGAATCAGATGAAGGAGATCAATCTGATAAAACATTCAATTATAAACAAGATGTAAAATCATATAAAAAAGCATTGCAAAAAGGTATTGATGAAGTCAACGGTGGTACTTTAAAAGAATGGTCTCTTGAAAAAGATCATGGTAAATTAGTTTATGATATGGACATTCTATATAAAGGCGATAACCATGAAGTAAGCGTTGATGCCAAATCTCTCGAAATACTCAAAAGTGAGATAGATAATTCATGACCTATTACGTTGTTTAAACTTACAATCTAACTAAATATTGCATAAATCAAAGCCCAGTAATTTTTTATATTACTGGGCTTTGATATTTATTAGTTTTTAACTATTCTATAAACTGTTGAACGGCTGACACCTGTTTGTTTAGCTATTTCTTCCCCAGTTAATTTTTGTTCGTCATATAAAAATTTAATTTCTCTTTTTTTATGATCCGGTAAAGAAGGTCTTCCACCTTTTCGGCCCCTCGCTCTTGCAGCATCCAAACCTTTTTTTGTACGTTCGCTTAATAAGTTAGCTTCGAGTTCGGCAAAAGCACTCATCATAGTAAAGAACATTTTTCCCATAGCATCTTTAGTATTGATATTCATATCTATGATTTGTAATTCAATATCATTTGTTTCAAACCATTGTGCTAGCTCGATTAACTGTTTTGTTGTACGTCCTAGACGATCGAGTTTATAAATAACTAGGATATCGCCTTCACGCAAATAATCTAAGCATTTATCTAGTTCAGTTCTTTTGGTTTTACGGCCACTTACTTTTTCACTAAAGATACGCTCGCAACCGTATTCTTTCAGTGTATCTATTTGAGCATCTAAACTTTGATCACGTGTGGATACACGCGCGTAACCAATTTTAGCCATTTCATTTTCTCCTTTTTAAACAGTTTATGACCCTTTATCTACATAATCAGTTTCTCAATGCAAATGAGTAAACCTCTCAGAGTCTTAAAACCCATATTTTTTGATATTAATGATACATTGATTATAACACAGGTTTAGAAACTGAAAAGCATAAGCAAAACCCCTTAATTTTATATTAAGAGGTTTTGTGTCAAAAACGAACGTTATAAAGTAAAGTATATTCTACTTGTGGGTACAAGTTTATACTCGCTTTCATATATCTTTATGTTAACAACTAATAGTATCCATTTTATGATACTACTTATTGTAATTACTTCTTTAGGAGAATTGATATTCGCGCCTTCTTATCAGGTAGCACAAGTAGATATTATGGACCTATATAAAAATGGTTCATACTCAGCTTTAGGATCACTGGCAACACAGAGCTCTTCTTTGATTGCTTCATTAACTTTAATGATTAGTCAATACTTAAATATTTATTTAATTTTTATAATCCTTACATTGTTAAGTATTACTGCTATACTGATACTTTATAAAATATATGATAAACGAATGGAGAGTGTATAAAATATGGCTATTTATTTTAAAAAAACTATTTTAAAGAATGCTGATTTTATCTTAGACTTGCAAAAGCAATGTTTTAAAAACGACTTTTTAGAGTATAAGGATTATGAAACGAGTCCATATTGTGAAACTTTGGAAGACTTACAACACGATATAACCACAAATCAACACTTCACGATTTTTTCAGAAGAAAATATAGTTGGCGCATTTGAAATTAAAGAAAAACATAATAGTCAACATTTATATAAAATTTTCATTTCTCAAAATGAACAGAATAATGGAATTGGTAAATTAACTATGAAAATGATTTTCGAAAAATTTACTAATAAAAATAAATGGACCGTTTATACTCCTCATAAAAATTATAGAAATCACCACTTCTATGAATCTTTAGGGTTTGAAAAGTATGGTGAGGCTATTTTATCAGATAAATTAACATTATTTAAATATGCTAAATATAACTAAAAATAATATCTCCATTATATATAGTTATGTATATCTCCTGAAGTTTATTCAACTACTATCTGACAGTAATTAACATAATCGATGATTATCAGAATTTCTAGCATAAAAAAGCACTACAAGTTCATGAGCTTGTAGCGCTTTTTATTGTGTTAATTACCAAACAACCGACTCCAGAAACCTTTTTTAGGTGGTTTTTCTTCCTTATCTTCGTATTCATTATCTATTTCTTCGAATTGTTTATCGTCTATTGTGGATGGTTCTTCATTGAGGTTTTCATTCTCTTTCTCTTCAGGTATATCTTTATGCTGCACCTCTGTAGGCTGTTCCCATTCTTGTTGTTGATCAGTATCTTTAGACTCTCCAGTAAATGTTGCTTCTTGTACATTAACATTTTGTCTCTCATTAACAGACGTATCAAAAGAATAATTAAGTCGTCTTTCTTCCTCTAATTGATCTTCTAATTTTTTAATCTTTTTATTACTTTCTAATGCTAATACTTGTTGATTTTCAAGCAATTTCGACCTTTCTTGCAACTCTTTTCTGTAAAATTCAATTGTTGTTTCATGACGACTTTCTTGCTTTTCAATTTGATTATTCAAAGTATCAATCTGGTTTTTAAGAATCTCCACTATTTGAGCATCAGTTTTAGATTCAACGTCAATATTATCTGGGTCTTTTTTTTGTTTACTTTCAGCAACATTTACAAATCCATATTTCTTCTTATTTTCATTTACTCTTTGAACTATTTTTTCTATGTCGCTATCTTCTTTAATAAACGAAGTGTTTTCCTGTTTTATTGTTTCTATATTCAATCTTTTAATATTATTAAAAATTGTTTGCTTACTAACTTCTAATTCTTCACTCAAAGCTTTCACGCTTCTCATATCATCAACCCTTTATAAAATGTTTATCAACCCTTTATAAAACAGTATAAACTCATAAAGCTTGATAATAAAGTAATTACAATATTAAAAACGGTTCCTGTCAATCGTTTCATCAAAGGTTCATAAAGGGTTGATGATTTTTATCAAAGGTTTATGAACCCTTTATAAACCTTTGATAAGCCTGCATTTTCCCTTTTATAAGGTTGTTCAAAGTGATATAATAACCTTAACATGACAAAACCCCAACTACTGGTAATAGTCGGGGTTTGGTGATAAAACGTTGCAGCACGTTTATAAATCTTTTGATATCTGTATTATATACAACTATATCATCAAAGTGCAAGCAGAAAATTTATGTGTTCTTGTAATGTTTTATTACCTCTATCCAAAACTTTAATAGGAAAGGGGTTTTTATTATGCCTAGAAAAAATATAAAAAATCAAGCCAATCAAAATTTCTATATGCTGCATAAAGTTTTATTTATCAACGAAAAATATAAAAAGCTAAGTGATAGTGCTAAAGTTACCTATGCAATTCTTAATGATAGAGTTAGTTTATCTATTAAAAATAATTGGATAGATCAAAATGGAGATATATACTTTATTTTTACTAATGAAAATCTTCAAGAAGTGTTAGATAAAAGTAAAAATACAATAACTAAAATAAAAAAAGAGTTACAAGAGGTTGGTTTACTGGAACAAGTTAAAACCGGGTTTAATCGACCGAACAAACTATATCTTCATGAAATAGAAACGAATATAACTATTGAAAAAGAAATACAAAATAGTACTTCGAACGATGACGAACCGAGTGATATCATGGACTCCCAAATAATGGGACTCCAGAATCCCAAACAATGGGACTCCAGAATCCCAAATGATGGGACTCCAGAATCCCAAAACTTAGACCCTAATGATACTGAATTTAGTAATACTGATTATATAGAGACTGAGAACAATGATACGAATGATTTGAATGATACATCTAACAATATTTCTACAAACATTCATTCAAATCATACAAATCATCAACAAACTGAATTTAATAATGATGCCTTAAAATTCCAAGTGCTTGAAGAATTGCCACAACAAATCAAAGATTACTTAAGTAATTTTGAAATTAGAGAAATTCGTATTATTAAAAGTGTTTTACTTAAAGGAAAAAAATCATTTAATAATGCTCATGATACATATTACCGTTTAGAAGACGTGGAGTTCGAACTTGTCAGTGTCTTAAAACGATTTAAAGCGATGCTGCTACAAAAAAATGAAACGGTTGAAACTATGCAAGGGTATCTAATGCAATCAATTAAAGCTGAACTTGAAGAAACTCATGCACTGTATATGCGACGTCAAAACATTAAAAAACATAATATCTTTAATCAATAATTCAAATGATCTTTCAGCAATCAAAGAGACTTCATAATACTCGGTTAAGTCATCTGATTTTTTAACTGATGATGACGAAAAAAAATCAAGAAATCGTAAATGATTTAGAAAAAGGTTTAGACCGAAAACGTATGTTGAGTTATGGTGGATTGCTTAAACAAAAACATAAAATTTTAAATTTAGATGATGCTGAAGATGGCAATTTGATTAATACAAGTGACGAAGATAAAACAACAGACGAAGAAGAAAAAGCACATTCAATTACGGCAATTTGGCATTTTGAAAAACAAAATTATTACTTGAAAAATTTGAAACGTTAGCTTAAAAGCTAGCGTTTTTTTATGATTTTTTGCCCCTGCGGGAACTATAGCGTTCAACCAGCATGGTTGCCCAGTTTTTACGCAAAAAATAATTTTGTGCGTAAATGGGCAGTGTCTAAAAAATTAGTCACTGGTTTTGCTCAAATTTTTATTTGTGAAATGAGAATGTATTTATTTGGCTCATATTTGCGTTTTAAGAGCTTATATACGTTTTTAGGCATAAAACTATATGATTTACCCCTAAATCTTTAAAACGGCCCCTTAAAATACAAAATAAAGGTATTTAAAATTTAAATCGTTCTTGTGATAAAGTTTGTTTAAAAAGGAGTGTTTTTATCTTACTATTTTGGAGAGAAGAAAAATAAATAGACCACGCATTTATGCAGAAAAAATTTATTGATGTCGAGAAGAACCCTTAACTAAACTTGTAGACGAATGTCGGCATAGCGTGAGCTATTACGCCGACCATTCGACAAGTTTTGGGATTGTTAAGGGTTCCGTGGCTCAACGTCAATAAAGCAATTGAAATAAAGCAAAAATTATTGACCAACTTTGACCTTTATGTTATATATATAGTGAAAATAGTTATATGCTTTGTAGGGAGGGGTTGATATGAATTTAGATAAAAATTCAAAAAAACTAATTCCTTTTAAGAATATGTCTAATTTTGATGGTGTATTTGAATTTAGCCCTTTTGTTGAATTCGAATTCAACAGTAATTGGGAAGCGTATTTAAATGATTTGGATTATGTCAAAAATATGAATCAAAAAATAGGTTAAATATTATAAGGAGTGATCGTTATGACTTATGATTTAAAACCATTTGGAAGAGATTATTTTGATATGACACCTAGTGAATTGTTTAGAGATTTTGGAAGACAATTTTTTAGTAATTTTCCTGATGAACAAGGTATAAAAACTGATATTAGTGAAAAAGACGATAGATATGAATTAAAAGCAGAGCTTCCAGGATTTTCAAAAGACCAAATAGATATTTCTTATGAAAATGGTAAGCTAATAATTTCTGCTGAAAATAATCAGGTAAATGAAGAAAAAGATGATGAAGGTAAAGTCATTCAAAAAGAAAGATCTTATAGTAATGTGAAGAGAATGTATTCACTTAATAATATAGATGAAGATAATATTGAGGCTAAATTTGAAGATGGTATTTTATCTGTAGATTTACCAAAAACAGAAAATAGTCAAAGAAAAGTCATAGATATCAATTGATATAAAAAAGAGATGTGAAAATATTTTCACATCTCTTTTTTAGAGTTTTAAGCAACGAGTTGAAAACGAATTTCTTCTTGTCTTACTAATGGGGAGATTGATTTAATCCATTTTAAAATTCTAACATAGGATTCAAATACTTTTATGACAAAAAGAATGCGTCTCAACGATCTATAACGCATTTTATAGAATTAATGTGTTAAACATATTAATAAAATTGGTAGCATGGAATCTAATATTGATAATAGAACTTATCGTTTCATTATTTCAGTTAACCGTAATGGTTTTAAAGGTAGTAAAATGTTATAATATAGATGTATTGAAGGAGGAGTCGCCACTCCTCCTAAAAAGTTAATTTAGTTTATTAACGCTTTAATTAGTGATGTAATAGCTCTTAACAGATTAATTAATGCTGTTAGGGGCTTTATTTTTTACCCTTTTAGACACTCATCATTATACTTCTTTTAATAAAAGTGATTGTAACCTAACGATACTTTTACTATATCTTCATTTCATTAACAATATGTTCCCCTACTACTATATTACCCATTGAATCATTTTGAGTTTATAATTCACTTCATCAAAGTCTTTTTTTAATTCTATAAATTTCATTTTATTAATGAATGTTTATTTAACTGTTACATCAACATTAAATTAAGACTTACGCATTGTATCGTGTAAATTATTTTAATCGTTTGTTAAATTTACAGGGAATCTAAAAGGAATCCCGGACAACAGGATAAGGAGAAACAATGCCATGGCCATGGCACCCAGCATAGCTGGGGTTCTCTAAACTTATCCTTAAAAGATATAAATGCTGATATTACGGTATTTATGAATCATATTTAATGACGGACACAAAGGAATCCATGAAATTTTACATGGCATTTTCTTTGGAAAATAGCAATTCTTCTATCCTTTGGGGCGCAAGGGATTTCACAACAGGGAATCTTTGGAATCCCTAAAGAATCCCTAAAGGATTCCTTATGTTCATCCAAAATCAATCAATATTTCAATATATAATTGATTAGTAATTACTAAGCTAATAACTTGTTAAAATAGATGAGTATTTGCTTAGTTTATTTTTTGTAAAAATATTGAGTGATTACTAACCATATTATCGGATGAACAAATGAGTAATTAATTAGTTTCAGAGGGGTTAAAAATGACCAATAAAAGTCATAGAAAAGCTAAAACAATCAATATTAATTTAACTGAAGAAGAATATAAAAAGGTAAAAGCATTAGCAGAAGATAGAGATTTAAATCTAACAGCTTATACGCGGCTTGCAGCATTAGGCAATCGTATCAAACCTACGGTTGTCTATAACACAGATGAATATACTGAACAGCTAAAAAAGAAAAACAAACACTTGAAATGGCTTTAGAGATAAGCGTACCAAAAGAAGATGTTGAACTTTTAGAAGCACAATGTGAAAGTTATAAAACTTATATTGATACGTTTAAGAAGTTCTTACAGTATGTACAAGAAGATGCGGAATATATTAATTTGAATGGATATAAGAGAGATGAACAATTAAAAGAAGAGATGAAAGATGCTATTAAATCCTTTTTTGAAAACTGATTTAATTTTTCAAAGATATAAAATATACGAATATAATTTATATTACATTTTGAAATTTTCGTTCTCATTCACACGATTAAAACCGAGGGCTTTCTCACTCGATAAATTCTATAATCAAATTGATATTTTAGTTCAACATTTATTATCTAACAAGTCTTATGAAGAAATTGGCGTATACGCATAAAATTTAAATTAAGGTGGTAGTTTTATTGTTAATTATGTGAGATGGTTTTGCGAAGAGTTTTTAGGTGAAGATTATGATAATAAAACTTTGTTGAGTATTTGGATGATAATGAAGAAAAATAGCTCAACATCTGAATTAAATTATCAATCATTTAAAATAACTCAAAAGCAACAACAACTTACAATTTTTGATATTTAAGTAATTAAAAAGGATGATTAATGTGAAAGAAAAAATAGAAAATATATTTTTAGTATTGATTTCAATACCAACATTTTACATTCTATACAAAATGAGTGTTTATAGTGTAAACAATACAGTTGAAATGATAAAGGAAAAACTTGTTAATAGTAATATTTCTGACCCAATTGTAATATGGATAAATTCAACAGCTTTTATTGTCATAGTGGTAGCACTATTATTGAGGATTTTGCCTGACAGATATTTCGGATTTATTTCCAAATTCAGAAGTTTTCTAGCAACTTTTGCTAGTCTGTATTTAATATATATTGGACCTATCATACTATTACTATTGTTGTTTCTTTTCAATGCTTCTATTATGCATATTACCTTAGTTATATCAGTAATTAGTTTTATTGGACTTACATTTAAAAATGGAAAAAAACTTTATTTAAAATATACGATAAAATAAGTGGGATTTTTTAAGGCTTTCATTAAGAAGGCCTTTTTAATTTATATTAAAACATTTTAATGTATATGAAGTTACTTTGTAACAACATATACATTTAGATTCAAATAAAAGAAGTGTTGATTATGGATAAAGTAAATGTAAATCTATTAAGGTTTTTAGCACACTACGATTATTTAGATTTTGATTCACATGATTTAAAAGATGGTGAGCAAGAATTAAATAATACAAACACACAATTAAAATTGAGAGCTTTCTCACTCGACAAATTCTGTCATCTTCACTCGTTATACATTCGCTTATTTTAGATGAAGATGACGAAAAAAGAGCTAGTAATTCTATTTCAATGACTGATTTAGATAACGCACCAAGTGAAAGTACAGACATTTCAAATACTGATATTGAAAATATAAGAAACGATACTGTAGATGTGTAAAATTATATAGTGAAATAGAATAAGAAAATGATATTCAAGAAGGACTAAAAGCTCAGCAAAAACAACTTAATCATTTTAGTACTGACAAAATTTATGAATTAACCTCAATAAATAGTAAGACTGGAATCAGATCAAACGACAAACCAAAATAGGAAGGATCACTTTATTATGGTAGCGCCTAGAAAAATTAAACAAATAGAAGATATATAAAAGAAACTAAATCAGTTATATAAAAACATTAACTTTGAAGAATTGAATTATGGAGAAGTTAAAATTGATAAAAACTCAAACTTTATATTAGATAAAGAAGATTATCTATCACAAAAAACTACTGAGAAAATGCTCAATTCATAAAACAATTAATCAATGAAGATGATACAAACAAATCAATAACTAATGACAATAACAATAAAGATAATCAAATAAATGAAGATATAAATACATTTCAGTAATAATACAAGTCAGATAAATTAAAATTTCTTTTATCCCGTTCTTAGCCTTCGATCAAATTATTATCGAACAAGAAGGAAAAGGTTTAAAATTAAGAAGTCTAGCTGAAACTGATTCTGACTATGTAAATGCTGCTTTTAAACTACAAAATTTAGAGGGTGGAACTGCTAAAAATATGATATAAAAGTTTATTTAAATGAAAAAGAAGTTATACGAGAAAATACATTAATGTTTTACCTAATGATAAATATTATTTAATGCCAATTAATAAAAAAAGCGTTTGAAGAATTTAAAGACACAATCAAAATAATAACAGGTATTGAGTTAATATTGGGAGGATTCATTAATTTAGATGATAAAGATTTATATGAACTGACGTTTGAAACTATTAATAATTAAATAAAGGAATTTTTAAAAACTTGGTTTTCAGACGCTGAGAGACATGTTTATTTGCATCGAGAATTAGATTTCTTTAATGTTTACCCGAAAAAGTTTAAAAAGGTGGTATTAAAATAGCAAAAATTGGTTATTGCACATGTGTCAATACAAGATCAAAGCCTTGATGTGTAAATTGATATACTTAAAAAATATGGTTGTGAACGTATCTTTAGCGAGAAAGCAAGTAATCGTAAAATGATAAGAATCGAACTTGATAAGTGTTTGGATTATTTATGAGAAGGAGATGTTCTAATTCTCTATAAGTTAGATCGTCTTGGACGTACAACAAAGCAATTAATTGAGTTATCTCAATGATTCGCTAAAAACAGTATTGACTTACATATTATAGATATGAATGTATTCACGAAAGATGCGATGGGCAAGATGTTCTTTAACACGATGAGTACATTCGTTGAACTCAAAGCTAATTTGCTAAGTGAAAGTACTAAAAAAGAATTAGAAACTTCACGAGCAAGAAGCCACAAAGGTGGAAGGGCTTCATTACCTGATTACAAGAAAAGAGAAAGCAAATTTATACATGATTAACAAAACTTACAGGCGAAGAGATTTGCTGTACAGACAGATGTTAGTCGTTCACCGATATAGAGAATAATAAAAAAGGAGGAAATTTATTGGAACTTAGACATATGCAGTATTTTGTAGAAGTCGTAAAGCAAAAAAGTATGACCAAAGCAGCATCTAATCTTTTTATCACACAACCCACAATTAGTAATACAATTAAATTATTAGAAGAAGAATTAGATGTAAATTTATTTAATAGGTATAAAAACCAAATATACTTAACTGACGCAGGAGAAGCTTTCTTTTTCCAATGTAAAGAAATGCTTAAAATGTATGATAATATCCCTAATGAGTTAAGTAATTTATTAGAATTAAAAAAGGGACATTTGAAAATTGGAATCCCTACTATTATTAATATAAGAATATTAATTGGCTTAATTTCGGAATTTCATGAAATGTATCCTAATATAACTTTTCAACTTTTTGAAAATGGTAGTAAAAAAATTGAAAACGATGTATATTATGGCGATTTGGACATGGGAATTACTGTACTTCCTACAAATAATAAAAACTTTGATATATTCTCTTTTTCAGAAGAAAAATTAAAACTGGTCGTTCATAAAAATCATGCATTATCTAAAAAAACAAAGATTGATATTGAAGATTTACAAGAACAAGAATTTATTTTATTCAATTCTGATTTCTATTTAAACGATAAAATCAAAAATACATGTAGAAATTATGGCTTTAATCCTAATATAATTTTTGAAACCACCCAATGGAGCTTCATAGAAGAAATGTTATTAAATAATCTAGGGATATGTATATTACCCGAAGGAATACTAGGCTTATTAGATAATAATTTACAAGCCATCGATATTAATGAACCTTCCATGAAATGGGAACTTGGTATTATTTGGAGAAAAGATATTATAGTTGATTCTTTAACAAAAAATTGGATTAAATTTCTCCAAGAAAACTTCTTAATTAACTATTAAATATAAAGGTATTTGAGAAATTTATAGCTATATAAAAAAAGGATATTTTATATTTATACACTCTCGCTCTATAATTAGAACGTAAAATATTATAGAAACGGGAGTTTTTTATGGAAAATTATAAATTTCCTAGAGATAGTAAAATTGTCAGTACGGATCAAGTATTAATTAATGATTTAAACAATTATAATACACTATTTGGGGGGGTATTAATGAAAAAAATTGATAATAACGCAACGCTATCAGCTAGAAGACATGCAAGAGTTAAAGAATGTGTTACAGCTTCTACAGATTCAGTAGAATTTTTATATCCAATCACCCAATCTGATTCAGTTTGTATAGAATCTTATGTAGTTTATACTGGAGAAAAATCTATGGAAATATTTTGTAAAGTCATTTCAGAAGATATGATTACTGCAGAAAGAAAAATTGCTGCTGTAGCTTTTCTTACTTTTGTAGCTTTGGATGAAAATAAAAAACCAATTAAAATACCCAAAATCTCTCCTCAGTCCAAAGAAGAAAAATTATTATTTATGGATGGCGAAGAAAGAGCTAAAATGCGAAAAATTAAACGATCACAAACTAAAAATATAATTGACTCTCTTGATATCAATAAGCCATGGGAATTGGAGTAGTGATAAAATGATTAATGAAATGGAAGAATTAAACCAAATTAAGTTAGATTTGAAAAAACTAAGAAACGAATTTCCTAGTATGTATGAAAAGTTAGAATATATAGCTAGTTTGACAAGACAATTAAGTATCCATTATAAATATTTAGGAGTACTTATGTTTTCAGATAACCGTGAAAATATTCAAAATGAGAGACCAACTTTAATAAGAGAATCTGTTTTAAAATTATATGAACAAGAAGTTGAAAAAGTTAAAAAAGATACTAATTTTGTGTTTTTTAAAGATATGATATTAAAATTCCAAAATGTGGACTACTCACAAATATTTCTTATCATTTTAGGTGCCGAACCTGGTTTTGTATTTAATAATACAATTATTAAATAATAAATAATAAATTCATTAAGAATGCTTAGACTAACAAATTATAAAAATTCACAAATTATTTGACTAAATGAAACTATATTTTAGCTAATAAAAGAGCCACTCTGATTTAGAGTGACTCTTTTATTAGCTTTTATAACTTAACGAGAATTTTTGCTTGTGATTTATCGTTTACAAGTTGTTTAAATCCTGACTCCACAATATCATCTAACTCAATTTCATCGGTAACGACGTCTTTGACTTTTAAATTACCTTCGTTAATTAAGTCTATTGTTTGTTGAAATGTAGTGGGGGTGTAAGCAATCGTTGAAGTAAGTTTTACACCTGTATTAGTTAATTGCATTGGATTCCATTCAATAGGATGACCGAATATAGAAACTATAACGACAATACCTCTTGCTTTAGTAACATCTATTGCAGATTTAAGTGTTGGCGCTACACCAGCTACCTCAAATGCTACATCAACGCCATTATCAGTGTATTTACTAATAATATCACTTGGGTTTGATTCACCAGAATTTATCGTATGAGTAGCACCTACTGCTTTAGCTTTATTCAATCTTTCTTCTGATAAATCAAAAACAAATATCTTACTTGCACCTGCAGCTTTGGCTGCTATTACTGTTAATAAACCTATTGGCCCTGCACCAAAAATAGCAACAGTATCGCCAAATAGAACTTCTCCTTCTTTAATTGCTTGAACTGCAACAGCCGTCGGTTCTACAAGGGCGCCTTCTTTATCAGAAACATTATCTGGTAATTTATAAACATTCTCTTCTGGGGCGTTTGTAAATTCTGCAAATCCACCATCAGAACCTAAGCCTATAAATGAATAACCATCATAAAGATCAATATTTTCTTCTTTTTCACGATTTGAAACTGTAGGATTAATGACAACACGATCGCCTTTATTAAATTGTGTAACCTTAGAACCAATATCATCTACTACGCCTGAAAATTCATGGCCTAATGTAACAGGTGCTTTTTGACCAAGAAAAGGGTCTGGTTTATCTGTTGAAATAAATATGGGTCCCTCTAAGTATTCATGTAAGTCTGTACCACAAATGCCAGCCCAGGACACTTTAACTTTCACTTCATTATCTTGTAACTCTTTAGATTTCCGGTCTTCAACTCGTACATCCTTTTGACCATACCAAACTGCTGCTTTCATTGATAAAACCTCCTTGATTTAGTTAATTTAATAGTATCTCTTTTAAAAGTTGTCTTCAAATAAATTAATCTTTTAATACAGTGTTGCTAAATTATTATATGAATAAAGTGTACTTATAATTAAAAATATATAATTTGTTTTTAGTTTCACTAGATTCTCCTTTTAAAATGAAAATTTTTGTTTATTGGTTAGGGTTTATTTTTCATTTCTTCAAAATCAATATTTGGCCTTGACCCTTTTAAAGGTTTGTTAGATGTAGGTTTAAAATATATACTAAACGCTATCAAACCAAGTAAATTAATAACTATCAGGTAAAATGCAGGCGCTAAGCCCCCATATTTTAAATTACTTAATAAAGATAAAATAAAAGGGGTAACTCCTCCAAATATAGCTGTGCCTAAATTATATATGATAGATAAAAATTTCATCCTCACATTTGTGTGAGTAATCGCAGGTAAAGTTGAAGGCATGACGCCATTAAAAATAGATAACATTATAGCAAGCATCATTACTCCTAAAAAAATTGACCAGATATGATGGTTAGAATCTAAAATGAGAAAAACAGGGATTGAAAAGAAAATAAAGCTTATTAATCCAAATAAAATTATACGTTTATTATTATATTTATCACTCAATGTACCAAATAAAAATATGAATGGTAACATTAGAATTAAAGCAATTGCATTAATAATTGTAGAATACTGCGCATCTATACCTATATTACTTTTTAAAAAAGAAGGTAAATAAGTCAAAAACATAAAATTATTTACATTTAAAAATATTACTCCGATAGTCATTAAAAAAGCTTCTTTTTTATATTTTTTAAAAGCGTATAAAATGTTATTTTCTGATACATCTTGCTTATTTTTAAAAGTAGGTGTTTCATCCAATTTAAATCTTAAATAAACAACTATTATTCCAAATGGCGCTGCTAATAAGAATGGAACTCTCCATCCCCAAGTCTCTATTTGAGTAAGATTTAAGAAATATAATAGTAATGCTACAACAATAGCTGCTAGCGCATTGCCTATCATAGTCCCCATCTCTAACCCACTTGTTAACATGCCTCTTTTCTTATCTGGGGAACTTTCTACAATATAAGTCATGGCTCCACTGTATTCTCCGCCTGTAGAAAAAGACTGGGCCATCCTCACTATCAATAATAGAATAGGGGCCCAAACACCTATTTGCTCAGACGTAGGCAGTAAACCAAGTATTAAAGTAGATATCGCCATAATAGAGATGGTAGTTGTTAAAACGACTTTTCTACCCTTTTTATCCCCAATATATCCGAAAACTAATGCTCCTATAGGGCGCATTAAAAATGCTATAGCAAAAGTTCCAAATGTAAAAAGTAATTGATTTTGACTGGCAACGTCACTAAAAAAATTATGACTAATATAAATAGCTAATTGTGCATATAAAGCAAAATCAAACCATTCAATAGCATTTCCCATGGAGGTTACGATTACCTTTTTCTTTGCCTCTGACGTTTTTACTGCGTTTTGATACTCTTCCATAATAACTCCTTTGCAAAAAATAATGTCTCGTGTTTGGATATCTTATTTAGTAATCATTTTTATCACATCCTATAATATTATTTCCTCATTTAATGTTTAAAAACAGCGTTAGACTATATAAAAATAAATAATTTAAAATATTAATACTTAATAAAGTGAAGGATTTTGTAACATTATAGATATAACTGTATTTTCTCTGACTTTTAAGGATTTTAGCTTTAACCCACGGATAATCTATATTAGGTTAATAGTCTTTGTCTTTAGGAAATAATATTGGGTAATCGGAAAATAGTGTGGAAAGATTGATGGTTAAATAATTATTCTTAGAACTAAAAATCGGATAAAAGTGTGGAAATCATACAAGTAAAGGTTCTGTTGCAAAGTTGAATTTATAGTATAATTTTAACAAAAAGGAGTCTTCTGTATGAACTATTTCAGATATAAACAATTTAACAAGGATGTTATCACTGTAGCCGTTAGCTACTATCTAAGATATGCATTGAGTTATCGTGATATATCTGAAATATTAAGGGAACGTGGTGTAAACGTTCATCATTCAACGGTCTACCGTTGGGTTCAAGAATATGTCCCAATTTTATATTAAATTTGGAAGAAAAAGCATCAAAAAGCTTATTACAAATGGCGTATTGATGAGACGTACATCAAAATAAAAGGAAAATGGAGCTATTTATATCGTGCCATTGATGCAGAGGGACATACATTAGATATTTGGTTGCGTAAGCAACGAGA
>NZ_VUNO01000010.1:0-24769 GCF_009695665.1 Staphylococcus sp. McC-251-APC-3A2 | reverse complement strand
AAGCTCCTTATCTGTTCGCTCGACTTGCATGTATTAGGCACGCCGCCAGCGTTCATCCTGAGCCAGGATCAAACTCTCCATAAAAATATGATGTTTGATTAGCTCATAAAATACTAATTTGTGTTATCAATAACACGTTGTTTTGATTCAACATTTAATGTTGAAATCGGAATTAACGTTGACATATTGCAATTCAGTTTTCAATGTTCATTTAAATATATATGGTGGAGACTAGCGGGATCGAACCGCTGACCTCCTGCGTGCAAAGCAGGCGCTCTCCCATCTGAGCTAAGCCCCCATATTCTTTTTAAATAAGAGTCGGGAAGACAGGATTCGAACCTGCGACCCCTTGGTCCCAAACCAAGTGCTCTACCAAGCTGAGCTACTTCCCGTATTTATCATAAAATCATTCTAAAAATGGTGCGCCCAATAGGAGTCGAACCTATAACCGCTTGATTCGTAGTCAAGTACTCTATCCAATTGAGCTATGGGCGCTCTATTAAAATGATGGTGCCGAGGACCGGAATCGAACCGGTACGATGATCTCTCATCGCAGGATTTTAAGTCCTGTGCGTCTGCCAGTTCCGCCACCCCGGCAAAATAATGGAGCAGAAGACGGGATTCGAACCCGCGACCCCGACCTTGGCAAGGTCGTATTCTACCGCTGAACTACTTCTGCAAAATGAAACTGGATGAGCCATAGAGGATTCGAACCTCTGACCCTCTGATTAAAAGTCAGATGCTCTACCAACTGAGCTAATGGCTCATGAAATGGTGCCGGCCAGAGGACTTGAACCCCCAACCTACTGATTACAAGTCAGTTGCTCTACCAGTTGAGCTAGGCCGGCTATTCACTTTTGAAAATGGTGGAGGATGACGGGTTCGAACCGCCGACCCCCTGCTTGTAAGGCAGATGCTCTCCCAGCTGAGCTAATCCTCCACATATTTATTATAAAGCCTGGCAACGTCCTACTCTTGCGGAACGTAAGTCCGACTACCATCGGCGCTAAGGAGCTTAACTTCTGTGTTCGGCATGGGAACAGGTGTGACCTCCTTGCTATAGCCACCAGACAAAATAACTTACTCAATGTATGATACATTGTTTATTAATCAATTACAATAGTTAATTTTACACTATCTTAAAGAAATTCACAAGTTCTTTACTTAATGCTCATTATGTAAATGCTCGTTTTTGACGACTTTTATATAATACTACGTTTTCTCATTAAAGTCAACGGTTTTCGTAACTTTTATTTAAAACATATATTTTATTTCGCACGTATTCGCGTTTACTTAACTCGACTTGAATTATCTTACCATAAGAAATCTCAGTTTACCATACCTTTTTCGGTATATTTTTATATTTAAATAGCATAAATATGCATAATTGTATCTTATTACTTTATTATTTTTAGCTTGTTGTTAAAAAAATCGCTCTATTCCATTTGTTTAAAGTTCAGATTTATAATTAAAAAGGATTAAACATCATGCCTCTTATCTGTGAGTCACAATATTTAATCCTTTATTTTAAGTTGATCTATATTATTTTTGTCTCATGTATGGGAATAATAATACATCTCTAATTGAAGCTGAATCAGTAAGTAACATAACAAGTCTATCAATACCTATACCTAAACCACCTGTTGGAGGCATACCATATTCTAATGCTTCAATGAAATCTTCGTCCATTTCATGTGCTTCATCATTACCTTGTTCTTTTTCAACTAATTGCGCTTCAAATCTTTCTCTTTGATCTATAGGATCATTTAATTCTGTAAATGCATTACCATGTTCTCTACCTACAATAAACAACTCAAAACGATCCGTAAATCGAGGGTCTTCTGGATTTTTCTTTGCTAATGGTGATATTTCTATTGGATGACCATATATAAATGTAGGTTGTATTAATGTTTCTTCAACTTTTTGTTCAAAGAATTCGTTTAAAATATGACCGTATTTCATATTGTCAGTTATTTCAACACCGTGCTCTTTAGCAAGTGTTTTAGCTTCTTCGTCACTCTGAATGTTAAAGAAATCAATACCTGTTACTTCTTTGACAGCATCTGCCATGTGAACTCGTTTCCAGTTTGATTCTAAGTCAATAATTTCTTCACCATAATTAATTTTTGCAGTGCCAAGTACTTTATTAGATATATGTCTAATCATATCTTCTGTTAAGTCCATAATATCGTGATAGTTTGCATATGCTTCGTAAAGTTCAATCATTGTGAACTCTGGATTATGACGTGTAGATACGCCTTCGTTTCTAAACACGCGACCAATTTCATATACTTTCTCTAAACCACCAACAATTAATCGTTTTAAATGTAATTCTATTGCAATTCTCATATATAATGTTGCATCTAAGGCATTATGATGTGTTACAAATGGTCTTGCTGCCGCTCCACCTGCAATTTGGTGCATCATTGGTGTTTCTACTTCTAAGAATCCGTGATTGTTTAAGTAATTACGCATTTCTTGTAAGATTTTACTTCTATTAATAAAAGTTTGCGTGCTATCTTGGTTTGTTATTAAGTCTAAATAACGTTGACGATAGCGTTGTTCAATATCTTGTAAACCGTGGAATTTATCTGGTAATGGTCGTAATGCTTTTGTTAAAAGCGTGAATGATTTTGCTTTGACTGACAATTCACCAGTGTTTGTTTTGAACATAACACCTTCAATACCTACGATATCTCCTAGGTCTGCTGATTTCCATAGTTCAAATTGTTCTTCTCCAACTTGATCTTTTCTTACATAAATTTGAATTTGACCTGATAAATCTTGCACGTGTGCAAAGCCTGCTTTACCTTTACCACGTTTCGTCATTAAACGTCCAGCTATGCTGACATGACTCTCTTCTTCTTTTTCTTGTAATTCTTCTTTAGAGAATTGATCCCAATCTTCATGTAACGGAGTAGCCATTGAAGTTCGTACAAATTTTCCACCGAATGGATCGATACCTAAATCGTATAGCTCTTGCATTTTTTGACGACGCACCTGCATTTGGTCGTTCATTTCTTCTGACATAACTTTCTCTCCTTTATACTTCTTGTTCTATTTTAATTTTAGCCCCTACTTTTTGTTAGAATGCGAGGAATATCTATCATTTATGGTTATTGTATCTTGATTTGTTCCAATCATTTCTTACTTTACCATGACCACCCTATCTTTTAAATACAAAGATGGGTATTTCCCTATGTACTCAGCACTAATTTTTCAATTTTCAATTTTACTAGAGGTCATGAATGTAATAAAGTAATTTAAGCTTATATATTTCAGCGTATGCTAAAGTATCTGTTTAATCTTTATGAATGAAACAATTTTTAAAATACGCATTTTTACTGTGCAGCAATTCAGTGTATATAACTATTACTGCAATTGTTATACAATACATGTTGTTCTAGTTAGAGTTAATCTTGTTATATCAGTTGTATTAATGATTTAACATGCTTCTACCGCGTCCAAATAATGATAGAAGAAATCAAATGAATTTCACAATTAATATATAATAAAATTGCAAGTATAGCTATTCAATAAAAATGCTTTGCTGGGACTCATTCTCATTGAATTTATACATCGTTGCTTTCTTAACCCTTATATTGTTTCACTGAATTATCTAACGTTACTAAATTTCTAATTTTTTTGTTTGTATGAGGTTCAGTAAAATCTGGCGCAATATCATTGAGTGGTATGAGCACGAAAGAACGTTCCAGCATACGTGGATGCGGTATAACCAAGTCATCTTCATTTATAATTTGTTTATCAAATAATAAAATATCAACATCTAATGTTCTAGGACCCCATCTGATATCTCTCACTCTATGCAACTGTTGTTCTGTTTCTAGGCATGTATTTAATAAATCACGAGGTGTCAGTGTCGTTTGTATTTCAATACATTGATTTAAAAATTGAGGTTGCTCAACATATCCTACAGGATCAGTTTCATAAATTAGGGATGTTTGTGTTACATTGATACCTTCTGTTTCATTCAAAATATGAATCGCTTGATTAAGCTGTGTTTCTCTATCTCCAACGTTACTTCCTAAACCTAAGTATGCATATGACATTAGAAATTCTCCCTCACTATTTCTACGCCTACACCTTCATAATGGCCTGGTATAGGTGGATTTTCTTTAGTGATTCTAACTTTCGTTTCCATTACACGATTATAGTGTGAATTTATACGTTTTGCAATACGTTCAGCTAGATGCTCTACTAAATTCACTGGTTTACTTTCCATGATTGATTTAACATCTTCATATACTTCACCATAGTGAACAGTGTCAGTAACTTTATCTGTTTCACCTGCAAGACTTAAATCAACTTTCATTGTCACATCTACGATGAATATTTGGCCAATTTCATTTTCGGCTGGTAAAGCACCGTGATAACAATAAAATTTCATACCGCTAAGAAATATCGTGTCTCTCATCCTCATTCTCCTTTAAATAATCCATGCTTTGAGCCAAACGGGCGTTGAGCATAACATTATGAACCCTCACACCTTTAACACCTTTCATTATACCATATGCAGTAGTGGCGGCTGTTGCTTCATCTCTTTCAGTTGCTTGTGTGTCTCTATCTATCATTTCTTTAATAAATCTTTTTCTACTTGTCGCTAATAGTACAGGATAATCCGTAGCTATTAACTCGTCCAAGCGTGCCATTACTTCTTTTTCTTCATCTCTTGTTTTTGCAAAACCAATGCCAGGATCTATCCAAACTTTTTCTTGGGGAATACCTGCCATTTCTGCTTTATTTGCTTGTTTCAATAAATGTAGAAGCATTTCATCCACAACTGGCATTGTTCGATTACCATCACCATTGTGCATCAATATGATCTCGCCTTCATATTTAGATACAATATCAAAGATTTTTTCGTCATATAATCCAGCCCACTGATCATTAATCATTGTAGCGCCTAATTTCATCGCTGCTTCTGCCACTTCACTTCTATATGTATCAATAGAAAGTTGCACGTCTAATTGGCTGAGTGCTTTTACAACTGGGACTACGCGTTGCAATTCTTCAGTTACACTGATTTCTTCGTAGCCAGGACGTGTAGATATACCGCCAACATCTATAATATCTACACCTTCTTCAATCATTTCTTCCGCCCTTTTAACAGCCTTTTCTACTGAATTATATTTACCACCATCAGAAAATGAATCTGGAGTTACGTTTAATATGCCCATAATTTTTGTATGTGCCATCGTTACTTTCTTCCTTTCACTGTTAAATACCTCATCGCTAGCTTAGTAATCACTATTCTATAATAACGCTAATTTATAAAATTTTCAGTAAGCAATGCTCATATAACAAAAAATTTAAGTCTAATTCATTTTACCCATTTAAATAATCAGTAATTGGCAAGAACGCATTCAAATATATTAATCATTTCGCATTTTGACCTATTTCCATTGATTTACTTAATTTTATAGACGCTATCAGCACGTCATTAACAATCATTACAATACTTCAACTTAACATTAGCTGCTGTACATGTAATTCCGTATGGGTGTATTATTATACTAAAATCTAGAAAACGACAAAATCTTCACAGAAAGCATACAAAAAAACTGTCGACAAAGTCAGTAACCTTGTCGACAGTCTGAAACTGATCAAATCTACACATGATCGGTTTTATAAATATATTTTTAATCTTCAAATGAATATAAAGGTGTTGAAAGGTAACGTTCACCATTACTTGGCAATACAGTAACGACTGTTTTACCTTTACCTAAAGATTTTGCTTTTTCGATAGCTGCATAAATTGCTGCACCTGAAGAAATACCTCCAAGTATACCTTCTTCTTTAGCAACTTTACGAGACATATCCATCGCTGTTTCATTACCTACTTTTATAACTTCGTCATAGACATTCGTATCTAAAGTATCTGGTACAAAGCCAGCTCCTAAACCTTGTAATTTATGTGGTCCTGGTTCTCCACCACTTAATACTGGTGAATCTTCTGGTTCAATAGCTACAAGATTAATATCAGGGTATTTCTCTTTCAATACTTTACCTGCACCAGTTAATGTACCACCAGTACCAACACCTGCTAAGAATGAATCAATTGTTTTCCCTTCAAATTGTTCAACCAATTCTGGACCAGTTGTCAATTCATGCACACGTGGGTTAGCTGGGTTTTCAAATTGTTGTGGTTCATAATAGCCGAATTCTTCTTTTAATTCTTTTGCTTTTTTAATAGCGCCTTTCATTGCTTCTGAACCTGGTGTTAAAACAACTTCTGCACCATAAGCTTTCAATAAATTACGACGTTCTTGACTCATTGTTTCTGGCATAGTAAATACTGCGTTATAACCTTTAGCAGCACATACAAAAGCTAAACCTATACCTGTATTACCACTCGTTGGTTCTACAATTGTATCTCCTGGTTTGATTTTTCCATCTTTCTCTGCCTCTTCAATCATTGCTAATGCAATACGGTCTTTAACTGAGCCACCTGGATTTTGATATTCTAATTTTACATAAACATCTGCAGCATTTTCATCCACCACATTGTTCAATTTAACTACTGGCGTATTACCAATTACCTCAACGATATTATTTACTGGTTTGTTTGTCATAAGTATTGCTCCTTTTCATTAAAAAGTTTAAAACCTACTTTTTCTATCGGATATACTTTATATTTTATCAGATTTTGATTTGAATACAACTAAGAAGATTGAAAATTACAATATTTTTATAATTTATACTGATTTGAACATTATTTTAAAGGATTTTTTACATCTTTTCTAATAATTCCTGTAATTCATTTTCTGTATATTGATATTTACTTCTACAAAAGTGGCATTCTGCTTCTGCACCATGATCTTCATTAATCATACTTTCAATTTCAGCTTGACCTAGTCCTTTAATTGCAGTCAAAAACTTTTCGTGGCCACAATTACATTCAAAACTTGCAGGCATTTCTTCTAAAATTTGAACTTCATCTTCACCAAGTATTTCATATAAAATTTCTTCTGGCGCTAAACCTTGATCAATTAATTTCGAAACTGGTGTCATATTGTTGATTGCTGTTTCTAATTTATTAATTGTTTTTTCTTCTGCACCAGGCATCACTTGAATGATAAAACCACCTGCAGCTTTTATAGAATTATCAGGATTTACTAATACGCCTAGTCCTACAGATGATGGCACTTGTTCACTTTTTGCGAAGTAATAAGTGAAGTCATCGCCTAATTCACCGGATACAAGTTCACTTGAACCAGAGAAATAATCTTTCATTCCAACGTCTTTTACTACAGTTAATGCACCATTGGTTCCAACAGCTCTACTAACATCTAACTTCCCAACGTTATTCAGAGGAAAGTGAGTCTGTGGGTGGGTCACGTACCCTCTTACATGGCCACTGGCATCAGCATCAGCTATAATTTTACCGATTGGTCCTTGTCCATCAACCGTAACTGTTAATTTTTGTTCACCTTTTAACATAGCACCCATCATCAACGTTGCAGTCATCGTTCTGCCAAGTGCAGCTGATGCTGTCGGCCAAGTATAATGCCTTGATTGTGCTTCTTGAACACTTTCTGTAGTTAATGCACTATATGCTCTTATTTGTCCTTCGTAAGCCAATGCTTTAACGATGTAATCATTTGTCATTTCTATAATTTCTCCTTTTATACATTGTAATGTTTTAATTGTTTTCTGATTTTTATATAGAATTTCATCATACTTTTTATCAATGCAATTTATTGTAAGTGTTCAGTCAAAAAATTGCTACATATCTGTTTGTAATTTGGTCGATTGATAAATATTAAAAAAGCTTCTTTCCACATCAATATGATAGCAGAAAGAAGCTTTTTGTTCAGTTATTAATTTCTATTGCTTGGATCGTTAGGATCACTTGGGTTGCTAGGTTTATCGATATTTGGCGCTTGCTCATGACCTGTATCTTCTGAGTCATCATTGTCATGTTCGCTATCTTTACTTTCTTTATCGATATCTTTTTCTTCTTGTTGATCTTCTTCTTGTTGACCATCTTCTAGTTGTTCTTTTCGTACATCTTCATAAGATTTACCGTATTTACCTTCTTTAAATTCACTTTCTTGATCACTAACAACTTCTGCTGCATCGTAATCAACTTCTGGTAATACACCATCATAGAATAATGAACGAATTTGCTCAGCAACTAATGTTTCTTCTTTTAATAAAGATTCAGCAATTAAAAGTAATTGTGATTGATGTTCTAAAAGAATGTTTTTACAACGTTCGTATTGTTCTTTAATAATACGTTGAACTTCTTTATCAATTTCATACGCAATTTGTCCAGAATATTCTGGATCGCCTTGCATGTCTTTACCTAAGAATACTTGTCCATTACTGCTACTTGTGAATTGTACCGTACCAAGTTTCTTACTCATACCATATTCAGTAACCATTTGACGTGCGATTTGTGTTGCACGTTCAAAGTCATTTGAAGCACCTGTTGATACTTCGTTGAAATTAATATCTTCAGAAACTCGCCCACCTAGCAAGCCACAAATTTTATCTAGTAATTCTGGCTCAGTCATTAGGAAGCGATCTTGTTTTGGTAACATCATTGCATAACCACCAGCTTGACCACGTGGTACGATGGTAACCTTATGGACAACCTCTGCTTCATCAAGCACCATACCAATAATAGTATGACCTGCTTCATGGTGTGCTACGATATTACGTTCTTTTTCAGAAATGACACGTGATTTTTTAGCAGGACCAGCAATCACACGGTCAGTCGCTTCTTCAATATCACGCATATCTATTTTCTTCTTACCTTCACGTACTGCAACTAATGATGCTTCGTTCAGCAAGTTTTCTAAATCTGCACCAGAGAAACCAGGTGTTCTTTGAGATACTGCTTTTAAGTCTACTGTTTCATCAAGTGGTTTATTTCTAGCATGGACATGTAGAATAGCTTCACGTCCTTTTACGTCTGGACGACCAACTTGAATTTGTCTATCGAAACGACCAGGACGTAATAATGCTGGGTCTAAAATATCAGGACGGTTTGTAGCAGCAATCATAATGATGCCTTCATTTTCACCGAATCCATCCATTTCAACTAGTAATTGGTTTAACGTTTGTTCACGTTCATCGTGTCCGCCACCAACACCTGCACCACGTTGACGACCAACTGCGTCGATTTCGTCAATAAAGATAATACAAGGTGCGTTTTTCTTAGCATTTTCAAATAGGTCACGTACACGGCTTGCGCCGACACCTACAAACATCTCAACGAAGTCTGAACCACTGATTGAGAAGAATGGTGTACCAGCTTCACCAGCTACTGCACGAGCTAATAAGGTTTTACCTGTACCTGGAGGTCCTACTAGTAAAACACCTTTAGGAATTCTAGAACCCATTTGTTTAAATTGTTTATTATCTTTTAAGAAGTCAACAATTTCTATTAATTCTTGTTTTTCTTCATCTGCGCCAGCTACATCTGAGAAGCGTACACGTTTTTTCTGACTGTCGTACATTTTAGCTTTGGATTTACCAAAGTTCATCATGCGACCGCCGCCACCGCCGCCTCCTTGTGCTTGACTAAGGAAGAAAATAAATAATAAGGCTATGATTAAAACTGGAATTAACGTAGTTAAGATACTTACAAATACGCTTTGTTTTTCTTCTTCTTTAACCGTAAATTTCAAACCATCTTGACTTTGTGCTTTATCTGTTATTTTTTCAAGCTCTTTATCATTATTATATAAAATAGTTGAAGAATAATCTTCATCTTTTTTAGTTTTACCACTTACCATATATACATTTTGTTCTGGCTGAATTTCTAAGGATTTCAATTCACCTTTATCTAATTGCTTAACAAATTGATTATATGTAAGCTGTTTTGGCATATTTCCGTTACCATTTAGCCACGAAAACAAGCCAAATATAATAACGCCAATGATTGCGATAACTAGCACGTTACGAAAGGCTTTCTGCATGCGTCGTTTCCTCCTACTTCAATAATAAAACTAACAAAAATTGTAACACAATACACAAGTGTTGGGCTAGTAATTCTACTTTTGTATGTACGTTACAGTTCTTGTTGTTTTTATACTTTTTTATTTTGATATACAAACAGTTAACATATACTTTATAATCTATTCTTTAAATGATTTACGTATATGTCCTCGTATTTTATCAACATACTATGTATATCGACTCATTTAATCCGATTACGTTTTACAGTATATAACAATATTTCATACGATTAAATTGTACTGCTTATTTTGAATAAATTTCTGGTTTAAGTGTACCAATATATGGTAGGTTTCTATAATTTTCAGCATAATCTAATCCGTAGCCTACTACGAATTCATCTGGAATTTTTTTACCTACATATTTTGCTTCGATATCCGCTTTGCGACGATTTGGTTTGTCTAATAATGTTACAATTTCCAGTGAATTGACTTTTCTTGATTCCAATAATTCAGTTATTGATTTTAATGTTGTTCCTGTTTCTAAAATGTCTTCAATAATCAAGATGTCTTTTCCTTCTATTGAACCACTTAAATCTTTAAGTATTTGTACTTCACCCGTTGATTCAGTACCGCCATGGTAACTAGAAACATCCATAAAATCGATAGCTAAATGTGTATCAATATGTTTGATGAGGTCTGTCATAAACATTACTGACCCTTTCAAGATACCTATACAGACAAGTGGTTTACCTGCATATGCTTCAGTAATTTTTGCACCCAAGTCTTTACATATTTGTTCTATTTCTGCCTCATCCATTAATATTTCCTTTAAATCATCTCGCATAATTTCATTCCTCTCCCGTATTTCGTATGAAAATAGTATCTTTATATTCATTATTTAAGTATAACGTACCTATAGCAATAATTGTTTCATCTGCATTGACTAAAATTGGTAATTGGTTTCGCTCAGTTTGTATAATTTTGCGATCAATCAGTAATCGACTAACTTTTTTATGTCCTTTTACACCATTTAGTTTGAATTTATCTCCATTATTTCTAGTTCTAACGACTAACGGATAATCATCTTTTGGAAAATTATCTGTTATGTCTATACTATAATGACCATAGTGATATAAGCCTGGTTGCAAAATCTTTGTTGGCACAAGACATTTATCATAATTTGCCATTATTATAAATTTATCATAAGCGATATAAATATTCCATTTATCCGTTGTATATATTGTACATTGAGTAACTTTGCCTTCGAGTTGCTGAAACCAGGATTCGTACATTTTTTCAGTCATTGGTGTCGTAACCTGTAATTTTGAAAAAATTTTATCTAAAATAATTATTTTAATATTATGATTTAAATTAGAAAATGCAACTCTTGGAATTACTATTTCTGTCTTATCAGCATTTTCATGAACATGAGTTTCTATAAAATGTAACGCATTGTCATGTAATGCTTGCAGTTGCATATCATGCCAATCTTTCAACTTAAGTAACTGTTTTGTAGATAAATGGAGATTGCTATCGATGGCAGGTAAAATACGATTACGAATATCATTTCTTACATAATGATTTTCAGCGTTTGTCTCGTCTTCATAATAAGGTACCTCATAATTTTGCTGATAATTTCGAATGTCCGCTTTAGTTGTTTCTAACAATGGTTTGCACAACATATAAGCGTCTCGTGAAGTCAGATATGACATACCTAAACTACTTCTAGTTGAACGTCCAGTCATCAACCGATAAAAGATAGTCTCAATTTGATCATCTTGATGATGTGCGGTTAATAAGACGTCCGCATCCAGCTCCACCATCATATCATCAAACCACTGATATCGTTCGTTCCTTGCAATATTTTCAATGCTGTTACCCTGTTCAATGACTTTCGATAAATCTAAATGATGCACGAACAATGGAATTTGATACGACTCACAATATTTTCTTATAAATGATTCTTCTTCTTGTGCAATATCACGAATATTATGATTCACATGTAAGCAAGTTAATTTTCTATACGATTGAGACAACTGATTAATTAAGTTGTGCAATAATACCATGCTATCAATCCCCGTTGAAACGGCTAACACAATATGTTGGTCTTTATTCCAACCATCAGCATTAACTTCTACCATAGCTTACCTCCTATGTCACAATGCGAAAGATTTTTTACCTTTAAGTTTTACATGTACGTTGCAACGTCTGTACACAACAAAAAATAGACTGTTTCCTTAAGTAAGAAAACAGTCATTTATTGTCAAAGTCAAACGTCATTAAAATCATATTAAATGTTGTACTTAACAATTAATTTCAGTTCTCTTGGGAACAGTCTTATTTTATATATTTTAGCGTCTAGCGCCTTTTCCACCACGTCTAGATTCCGTTTGACGCTTAATAGAAGTCAATTTATCTTCGCTATCTTTTAAGAAGTTTGTTAGTTTCTTTTCAAAGTCCTCACCTTTAGGTTGAGGTTGTTTATAATTTGGTTTGCTTTGAGGTCTACGTGGACGATCTTTTGCTTTTTTGATAGATAAACTAATTTTTCCATCATCAGCAATTGAAAGCACTTTAACTTCAACTTCATCACCAACAGATAAGTGATCTTCTACGTTTTCAACGTAGTTATCTGCAACTTCACTTATGTGAACTAAGCCACTCTTTCCTTCTGGAAGTTCGACAAAAGCGCCAAACTTTTTAATTCCAGTGACTTTACCTTTAAGCTTGTTTCCTACTTCGATTGACATATTATAAATAAATCCTCCCGATTCGTTTCGATTTTAACCCTATTATATGCCTGTTTGCATAAATTAACAATGGTATAATGATGCAAAAAATTAAATTCACTTATTTATCATCATTTTGCGCCTTAGATTTAGTGTCAGATTTATTATCTCCAGGCAATTTGAAAATAACTTCCCCATCATTACTTAGATAGTAATCATCACGTGCAACTTTTTCAATATAATCTTTATCATTTAAATTATTTAATTGTTCTTTTAGTGCTAATTCTTCATCTTGTTGCTTTTGATACTTTTGTTCTTTTTGTTGACGTTCAACTGAATCTTCATTGTTACTTTGTTTTTGAGTGACAAGCATGATGGCTAAAATGATAATAATCAGTAGTAAAATACCACCAAATAAAGTGATACGTTTACGAACAACACGCTTTCTCATTTGTTGCTGCTGCTTTTTTTTGTTTTCTGCTGAAGTATACGTATTGCCTATATTTTCAACTTTTTTATTCATTTGCTTGTCACCTCCTATGTTTATATTTCACTAACTTTTTCTTCTTTAATGAGTTCATACATACCTTTTGCATTTTCTTTTGTTGCATGTTCGCTCAAACCTGTGACTTTAATTGTTACAATTTTTTGTCCAAATCGAATAACGAGTTCATCTGTTTCTTTTACATCAGTACCTGCTTTAGCAACTACGCCATTTACAGTAATACGTCCTTGATCACTGATTTCTTTTGCTAATGTACGACGCTTTACTAATCTTGAAACTTTGAGATATTTATCTAATCTCATCATTATTTTCCTCCTTGCTCTAAAATTCGTTTTAAAGCATTTTCATCTAACGATTTATTTTTTGTTTTATCATACAATGCTAAGAAGTGGTCTGCAAATACTTTCTCAAATTTCACACGCTGTTCTTTACCTTCCTTAGACTTAGCATTAGACCAAATATTTTTTAAATCTTCTTCTGTTTCTGCTTTTGCATCACCAAAAACATGTGGATGTCTACGTATCATTTTTTCTGAAAGACTTTGTATCACTTCATTAATATCCATATAACCTTCTTTTTTTCCTATGCTTGCATGTAGTAATACCTGTAATAGAATGTCTCCTAACTCTTCTATCATGTGCCAATCGTCTTCATTATCTATCGCTTCAAACAATTCGAATGTTTCTTCCAACAAATAACGTTTTAAAGTATGATGTGTTTGAACTTTATCCCATGGGCAACCTTTCTCGTCATCTACTAAGTGGTCAATGATACCAACTGCATAGTTAAAATCACCAAAGTATGTTTCTTCAATTTCCACTTTTGGAATAAATACACTAGTTATATTGTTAAAAACTTCGTCGTAATGATCTATTTCATATAACGGTGTTTTGATAACGTTGGCATAATTATTTCTGGCACCATCTACGATATAAACAAGTTGGTCATCACTATAACGTTCCATCAATGTCACTTTTAAATCACCAGCGACCATTGCACTATAAACTTGTGTGATAAGTGTATGTGTACGAATATTCAATTTTTCTTTTTGAAGATCTGTTGCATCTAACATTGTAAAACCATCGTTAGGATCAACCTTCACCGCTTCAAATATATCGTCTATAAAGCTTTTACCACCTAATATTTCAACTTCTATATCAGAATGTTTTTGTGCATATTGTTCTAAATACACAGTTGTCGTCTCAGCTACACGTGGATGGCCTGGTACTGTATATACAATATTATTGTCTTTTGCAGTATTTATCAATTTTGACACAATAGCTTCATATACATTTTGAAAAGCGTCATGATTTTTATATTCTTGATCAAAGCTTTCAATATTGATACCTTCCATTGTTAAGTCTTGGATGACTGGGTGGTCAAAGGTACGTGTATAAACTAATGTTTGCTTTTTCAAAAATTTATAAATCCCTAATGGTAAATCCTCAATACCGTAATTGCCTAATCCAACAACTGTTATTTTATTTGTCATTAATGTTTCCCTCTTTTCATATGGAATAGTTTATCTCCAAAAGGTAGATGTTTGAGTTCTCTAAAACTTAATAATTGCATGCGTACGATAGAAAAAATCACTACAATAACGCCAATGGTAGCTGCTATGGCTAATTCGACTAAACCTTGCATTCTACCTTCTCCTGGAATAAGAAACATGACTATTTGTACTGTGATAGATAATAGCATCATTGTACCCGCTAATTTAACAATGAATTTTTTCATTGTTTGGAAATGATACATTTTTAATACTTGATACTGTAAAACCCACACAAATAACAGCAATGAAATGACAGTACTTAGACTGGCACCGAAAATTGAAAGTTGTGGTATTAAAACCATATTCAATATCGCTTTGACCACAACACCAATGCCAAATGCGAACAAAATAACTTTAACGCGATTTTTCACTTGTAATAAAGCAATATCCATCATTATAAGAGATACACATATAACTGTAAGCATATATACGGATAACGTTCCGTTCAAACTATCGTTTTTGAAGAACACACTGTTCATTACAGGGAGCAAATTGATCAAACCTATAGCTGCTGCCACACTAAATAAAATCGTAATCTTTATCGATGCATTAGCATAGCGATTCACCAGTATATGTTGCTTTGTTTTTAATGCATCTGTTAGTAATGGAATAAGCACAAAACAGAACGTCGTCGTTACAATTAACCCCATCTGTATAAAAGAGGCACCGCGGTCATAAATGCCTTTAAAAATAGTTGCTTCGTCAAAATCTAAACCAGTCATTTGAAGTGCATGTATCACTGTAAAACTATCCACCACTTGCCATACAATAACGATCAATTGGCTCACCGCGAATACAACAATACCTAGCGTTAACTTTTTCCAAGCAACATCAACACTGGCATGTGCTCTAGATAATTTAAAAGGTTTCCGTTGTATTAGAAACAAACTAGATGCTAAAAAACCAATACCTGAACCAACAATCGCTAATGTACCTGCACGATATATACTCCATGAATGACTCATAAACATCACAATGGCAATCATGATAATTACGACACGAATAAATTGTTCTATAACCTGGGAAATTGCAGGTATGTTCATCTCATGGTGTGCCTGATAGTAACCCCTATAGACACCAAGTATGCCAACAAATAAAAAGCTGACACTTGCCGCCCTTAACATAGGTGCTAAATTGACATCTCCCATTAGAAAAGCAACCCAATGTGCACAAGTAAATAAAACTAAGAAAAAGATAACACCAGCAAATTGTAACCTTAATAACACGCGTGTATATTGATTGGGTTGTCCGCTTGCGCTAAAAGTTTGAGTGACTGCACTAGGAATGGCATTCATCGATAAAATAACACCTAAAGCTACTATTGGATATACTTGTTGATAAGCGTATAGACCTCCATCTCCTAGTATATTTTGATAAGGCACACGGTACAACGCACTTAATACTTTAACAATGATAAGCGCTATAGTTAGTACAACAACGCCATTAAAAACACCTTTTGTTTCAGATTTAACGTTCATCTGGTATAACCATACTTTCTTCTAAACATTTCGCTAAGAATTTCAAACTATCTAACCATACTTTATCTTTATTGAGTGTCACTTTCATTTTACCATCTTGAACACCAACTTTCATTGCACGTCCAAGTGGTTGGGTTTGTTTAAAGAGTGCTTCACCATTGATGTCTGTAGTGCCTTTTTCGGATAAATAAATCTCTATTTTTTTACCTACATCTTTAATAAGTGTTACACCTGCATTCAACGCATGCACTTTTATTTCCATCATTTCTAGCAATCTTTCAACCTCAACTGGATAATCATTAAAGCGGTCAATCAGCTCATCTTTAACATCCATCAATTGCGATTCCGTCTCAATTTTACGTAATTTTTTATAAATTTCTATTTTTGCCTGTTCATTTGGAATATATTCAGCTGGTAAATAAGCATCAATATTTAGTTCAATTTCAACTTCGGGAGCATCAGGTTGTTCTTCTTTAATACCTCGTTTTTCATTCACCGCTTCTTCTAACATTTGTGAGTATAAATCAAAGCCTACGGAGTCAATAAATCCATGTTGTTGTTTACCTAAAAGATTCCCTGCACCTCGAATATTTAAATCCCGCATTGCAATTTTAAAACCGGAACCTAATTCAGTAAATTCTTTGATTGCCTGTAGTCTTTCTTCAGCAGTCTCTGATAATACCTTGTTAGATGGATGTAAGAAATATGCATAACCTATACGACTTGAACGCCCCACACGTCCTCGTAATTGATATAATTGGCTCAATCCAAATTTATCGGCATCTTCGATAATTAAAGTATTGGCATTTGGAACGTCTACGCCAGTTTCGATAATCGTTGTCGTTACAAGAATATCAAATTCATGGTTGATAAAGCTCAACATCGTTTCTTCTAAATCACGTTCATTCATTTGACCGTGTGCCACACCGATATTTGCTTCTGGCATTAACATTTGCAATTGTTCGCGTTTTTCATAAATCGATTGCACTTTATTGTATAAGTAAAAAACCTGGCCCTCACGTGATAATTCTCTTTCTAAAGCTTCTTTAATAAAATTCATATTTTGCTCTAATACATACGTTTGCACAGGAAAACGGTTTTCTGGTGGTGTTTCAATGACCGATAAATCACGCACGCCCAACATACTCATATGTAGGGTTCTCGGAATCGGTGTTGCAGTTAAAGTTAATACATCAACATTTGTCTTAAGTGACTTAATCTTTTCTTTGTGTCTTACGCCAAAACGTTGTTCTTCATCTACGATGAGTAAGCCCAAATCTTTATAATGAATATCTTTACCTAACAATTTATGCGTACCAACAACGATATCAACATATCCTGATTTAAGTCCCTCTTTAACCTCTTTAACTTCCTTAGTAGTTCTAAATCTACTAATCAGTTGGATTTCTATAGGAAAATCTTGCATGCGCTCGATTAAAGTTTCATAGTGTTGTTGCGCTAAGATTGTCGTAGGCACAAGAAAGGCTACTTGTTTACCTTCCATTACAGCTTTAAAAGCTGCTCGTACCGCAACTTCTGTTTTTCCGTAACCAACATCACCACATAATAATCTATCCATTGGTCGTTCAATTTCCATATCTTGTTTAATCTCTTCAATGGACTTGCCTTGGTCTGGCGTTAATTCATAAGGGAAGTCAATTTCAAAATCATTTTGTTGTGGTGTATCTGGTCCATATTTATAACCAACTGACATTTCTCTTTCTTTATATAATTCTATTAATTCATCAGCCATATCTTCAACATTTTGTTGAACTTTAGCTTTTGTTTTCTTCCATTCTGTACCACCAAGTTTATTTAATTTGGGTGATTTATCTTCGGAAGCAACATATTTTTGTACTTGATCCATTTGATCTACTGGTACAAATAATTGATCGGTACCTTTGTATTGCAGTTTTATATAATCTTTATGAACGCCGCCAACTTCAAGTGTTTCGACACCTAAATATTTACCTACACCATGGTGAACATGAACAACAAAATCTCCGACTTTCAAATCTTGATATGATTTAATTTTTTCTGCATTTGTTAATTTCTTATGTTGTTTTGCTTTTTTCTTTTGTTTTGATTTAAATAATTCACGTTCTGTTACAACAACAAGGTGCATATATGGTAATTCAAAACCTTCTGATAGGCTACCTTCAGTGATGATTGCACTACCACCTTCACTTTGTGCACTTGGCGTATCTATAAATGTTGGTATGTGCATTTCATTTAACATTGATTGAATGCGCTCTTTTTTTGATTCAGTTTCTGCTAATACAACAATCGTATAATCATTTTGGATAAAGCGTTGGAATTCGGAACGCATAATATCATATTGGCCATAAAATTGTTGTACTGGCTTACATGAAAATTTAATGATTGTGTTGAGTTCTACCGGCATCGTTGCATTGAACAAAGTAAAATACGTAACTGGATATCGATTTAATAGTGACTCAAACCCGTCATATTGTAAGAAATTCTGTCCGATAAACCCTTTGCCGCTTTCAATTAAACTCTGCATAAATTCTTCAGCTTCAGAAACCAGTGTTGTTTCAGTTTCTTTGATTCTATTATATTCATAAACTGCTACAATCGCATCAGATTTAAAGTAATCAATAATGGTTGCAGGGGATTCGTACATAAAAGCAGCGAGTCTACGTAATACTTGATGGTCAAATAAAGAAGATTCAAAAAGTTGAAAACTTTCATATGTTTCTTTTAAGTCATTACGTACAGATTTATCTATTTTTGGACGTGTATACTCATATGCTTCTTTTAATTTTGATTTAGTGTGCTTTAATACTTCATCTGTAATGATGTAATCACTGGCAGTTGTAATGTCTACATGGTCTAAATTTTCTTCCGAACGTTGCGTCTCCACATCAAAGTTTCGAATTGAATCTACTTCTGTATCAAATAATTCGATTCTTACTGGTAAACCTATTAACGGATATATGTCAATAATGCCACCACGTAACGAGAATTCACCAATATGCGATACGACACTCTCTCTGCGATATCCCATGTTTACAAGTTTGTTTAAAAATTCATCAATATCAATATCGTCACCAATGGAAAGTTTGAGTTGATGTGCTCTCCACATTTCAACAGGTGTTAACCATTTTTTAAAACCATTTAGCGGTACGATAAATAACCCTCTCTTTTCTTGAGCAAGTGCCGTTAAAGTACGTACACGTTCGCTCATGAATTGGGGGCTTTGGGTTGAAAATTCTTCTGTCATAATATCTTGCATTGGATACTTGTAAATATCATCTGTATCAACATATTGTTGCAAGTCACTCTCTAGTTTGTCTGCTTGATACAAGTTGTTCGTTACTACAAGTAATTGTTTTGAACTATGAATAAACTTTTCGGCTATGATTGTTGCCTTCGCCGAACTAGATAGTCCAGTAACCAATACGTTTGCTTCACCAAATACTTCATTTAACTCTTGATAGCGTTTATCTTTTTTAATATATTCTGTAATTATTGATTTCACTTGACCTCACCATTAAACTCATTCATCACACGGTCAAAACGAGAACTTTCAATATAAGCTTCTACTGCACGTGCTGAATGTTCTATTACTTTATTCATTGTATCCATTTCTTGCTTCGAAAATTTTTGTAATACATAATCAACAATCGACATGCCATTGGAAGGACGATCAACACCAATACGAATGCGTTTGAATTGGTCTGTACCTAAAGCTTGAATAATCGACTTCATACCATTATGACCACCGGCACTACCCTTTTGTCGTAAGCGAATTTCACCTTGTGGTAAATCCAAATCATCATATAGTACAAGTAAATCGTCTATATCAATGTCATAGTACTTCATCAGTGGCCCTACAGCATCACCAGACAAATTCATCATTGTCATTGGTTCTATAAACATCACTTTTTCACCAGCTAAACGTTCTATTGTATAGGCACCTTTATACTTTTGTTTATCTAATTTAAATTGATTGTGTTCTAACATATAATCAATAACTTCAAAACCGATATTATGTTTTGTCAGCTCAAAGCGTTTACCAATATTGCCCAAACCTACAATACATTTCATTATGTTACCTCCAATTGTTGTATTCACTCAAAAACATTTATTATTTCACAACGTTATACCGTTTGTTTTTTTTATTTTCATATCATTCACTATATTAACATAAAAAAACACCAGCTTAACGAATTAAGCATGGTGCTTTTTAAGATTATTTTTTCTTGTTGAAATCGTGTGTATTAGAATGACGTCAGAGAAATTACTCTTCTTCTTTCTCTTCTTCTTCGTCTTCTTTTTCTTCACCAACAACTTCTGGCTCTTCAGTTTCTGATTCGCCTTCCATAGCTTCGATTTCTTCTTCAGTAGGTTCTTCAGTTGGAGGAACTACTGTTACTACAGATTCTTCAGGGTCATTTTCGATTGTGAAATCACCTGAAACTTTAATATCTGCAACTGAGTAGCTATCGTTAACATCTAATTCACTGATGTCAATTTCGATAGATTCAGGGATATTGTCTGGTGTCGCAGTTACTTCAAGGTCGAATAATGGTTGTTCAACAACGCCACCTTCTTTAGCTCCTACTGCCTCACCAGTAAGTTGAACTGGTACTTCAACAGTACGTTCTTCACTCATATTGATTGCTAAGAAGTCAATGTGAGTAATTTGGTTTTTAAGTGGATCGAATTGATAGTCTGAAACCATTACTTTAATTGTTTTAGAACCTACACCTAATTCGATAACACCGTTACGTCCAACTTCACGAATAACTTTGATAAATTCTACTTCATCAACTTTTACTGAAGTATTTTTTGTACCGTAACCATAAACGATTGCAGGTACTTTACCAATTTTTCTAAGTGTTTTAAGGTCTGAACGTGTTTGTTTACCTTGACGAATAATTGACTTTAATGAAGCCATATTATTTCCACCTTTCATTTTTTGTTCTTATTATGATAATAAGAACCCCTCACTTACCCATCAACACAATGTTGCTTGCAAGTGTTTATTTAATCGTGAATTGAAATCACGAACGGAATAATTATACAACTATTGCACTAATTAGTCAAATAGCACACTAACAGATTCTCTTTCATATACGCGCACAATAGCTTGTGCTAATAAACCTGCTACTGACAGTTCCTTAGTATTAGCTGGTTTACGGTTTTCATCTAATTGAATTGAATTTGTAACGACTAACTCTTTAATCGCTGAATTTTCAATACGTTCTTTAGCTGGGCCTGATAATACAGGGTGTGTACAACATGCGTAAACATCTTTAGCACCTTTGTCTTTTAGGGCTTGAGCTGCTAATGTAATCGTACCAGCTGTATCGATGATATCATCAATAATTATCGCTGTGCGACCTTCAATTTCTCCAACGATATTCATTACTTCAGCTACATTAGGTTTAGGACGTCGTTTATCTATGATTGCAATTGGTGTTTTTAGAATATCTGCAAGTTTACGTGCTCTAGTTACACCACCATGATCTGGAGAAACTACGACACATTCTTCTGGATCAATGTCTGTATCATTTTGGAAATATTCTGCTAAAATCGGAACACCCATTAAGTGGTCTATTGGCATATTAAAGAATCCTTGGATTTGTGGTGCATGTAAGTCTAATGCAATCATGCGATCTGCGCCAGCAGTTTCAATTAAGTTTGCAACTAATTTCGCTGTAATTGGTTCACGGCTGCGCGCTTTTCTATCTTGACGAGCGTAACCATAGTATGGCACCACAATATTAATATTAGCTGCTGAAGCACGTTTACAAGCATCTATCATAATTAATAATTCCATTAAATGTAAGTTTACTGGATTAGAAGTCGGTTGAATAATAAATACATCACAACCACGAATACTTTCTTCAATATTAATTTGAATTTCTCCATCGCTAAAACGTTTTACAGAACATTTACCTAGCTCGATTCCAACATTATCTGCTACTTCTTGGGCTAAGGGTTCATTACCTTTTAAAGAGAATATTTTCAAAGCAGAATTCTTATACTCATTGTTTAACATTTATAGTCCTCCAATTAATTCATTCAATTAGTTTCGTTCATAGACAAAGTTATATTTATCTCATTAATCTACAAAATGTCGATTGAGGTCTTCCTTACATCTACATTGTATATATATGATTAGAATCGTAATCTAATCGTGTCTATTTTTTTAAATAACCTTCTTTAGTTGTTTGTCTCGCTCTTGCTAATGCTAAACTGTCATGTGGCACGTTATCAGTAATTGTAGAACCTGCAGCTATAAATGATCTATCACCTAAAGTTACTGGTGCTACTAAGTTGGTATTACAACCTATAAATGAATCATTGCCGATGATCGTTTTGGATTTATGCTTACCGTCATAATTCACTGTGATAGAACCGCAACCTAAGTTGGTACGTTCACCAATTTCTGCATCACCAATATAACTTAAATGTGGTAATTTAGCACCTGTTTTAACGACTGATTTCTTAACTTCTACAAAGTTTCCAACTTTAACACTTTCACCTAAGTCTGCTCCAGGTCTTAACTGGGCAAACGGACCAATTGTAGTATTGTCGCCTACAACCGCTTCGTTGATAACCGATTGTTTAATTGTAACGTTAGAACCTATTTTACTATTATGAATTTCTGTGTTTTGGCCAACAATCGTATCTTCATCAATTACACAGTTACCAGCTAATTTCACATTTGCCTCAATTGTAACATCCATAGCTAATTTCACATCTGCACCTATATATGTAGTATCAGGATCAATAAGTGTTACACCATTTCTCATATGATAGTCATTGATACGTTTTCTATAAGCTGCCTCTGCCTCACTTAACATTACACGATCGTTGACACCCATAATTTCTTCAAAGTCATCTGTACGATAGATTTCAACCGTTCCTTGCTCCTGTAAAATAAGAGACAAAACATCAGGTAAATAATACTCAGCTTGAACATTATCATTTTTTACCAGTTCTAATTTTTCAAAAAGCAATTTATTATCAAATGCAAAAATACCTGAGCTAATTTCATTGATTTGTTGTTCTTCTACTGTAGCATCTTTCTGCTCTACAATCTTAACTAAGTGATCATTGCCATCTCTCATAATACGACCATAACCATAAGGATTACTTGTCGTCGCTGATAAAACTGTTGCATCAGCTTGATTGCTTTCATGGTGTTCTAATAGTGATTTAAGCGTTTCTGCAGTTATTAACGGCGTATCGCCACAAACCACTAATGTTGTACCTTGTTCGTCTTTCAAGTGCTCACTCGCCATTTTAACGGCATGTGCAGTACCGAGTTGTTCGTTTTGGAAACTATATAAAGATGTATCTCCTAACGTTTCTTTCACGCTTTCTGCACCGTGGCCAACAATGGTCACAAGATTTTCTACTCCAGATTGTTTAACGTTATCAACGACATGTTCAATCATTGATTTGCCCGCAACCTCATGTAGTACTTTGTATTTCTTAGATTTCATACGTGTACCTTTTCCAGCTGCAAGTACTATTGCATGTCTTTGCATGTGTGTAACCCTCCATTAAATTATACACTTCTATATTATTATAATTTAACGCTAGTACCACTTTCAAGGCTCAAAACCCTAATGTTATACAATGGAAACAATTCAAGTTATTTTCTTTCTCCTAAACATATTCATAATTGTCATCTTTGACTTCCATAAATCATAATAAAATGATTGTCATAAACTTATGCCATACTTTATAAATACTAATGCGCTTCAGAGTTCGTGGCGTTATTAATTTAAATGTCAGTTTTTCTAATTATTAAAATAACTTGTAATTATATTAAGCCATTTATTATTCATTTGTAAAAGCAAAAATATATTTTTTGTCACCTTTTCATTATAATAAATTATTTCAATTCTTTATATTCATATTTTAGTTTAATACACAAAACGGTTGGATTTTCGTTAATGAAAATCCAACTAAAGTAATTAATCATTTTATATAAATGTGATTTCTCTTTACACTTATAGCGATTTTATATCGTGCTGACGCCCTAGGAAATGATATGAGTGAGAGACTACAGGCTCGAACCATATCCCTAGGCAAGCATACACGGGTGAAATCGCAAGATATTTAATACAAAAAACTAACATATCATATATATTTATAATATTTAATGAAAGTAAAAATGGTAGTTTCACTTAGAAGCGTAGATTAAACCACATTATAATTTTTATAAGGTAAATACTTTTTAAATTTATCAATAGATATTTACTAATGTAAAAGTATTTTTCTCTTTATACATAAGTACATCACTTATAGCGATTTTATATCGTGCTGACGCCCTAGGAAATGATATGAGTGAGAGACTACAGGCTCGAACCATATCCCTGGGCAAGCATGCACGGATGAAATCGCAAGATATTTAATACAAAAAAAAGACTAATCCATTGGTATACGGATTAGTCTTTTTTATTTGGTTCTTCATCTTTTGTGGTGGGATGGCATGAAATGCTATCCCGCCTTTTATGTTTTTAATCATTTTAGATACAAAAAAAGCGCTCATGCCTCTATAATTTTAAGTGACCAAACAAAAAATCGAG